>NZ_JBEOYB010000133.1:0-10040 GCF_040296845.1 Streptomyces sp. NPDC001985 | reverse complement strand
CCACCGCCCTTCACCGTCCCCCCCGCCCCGCCTCTCCCCGATGACTCCAACCATCACCCCCACCCCCCCCCCCCCCCCCCCCCCCCCCGCGGGCCCCCCCCCCCCGCGGCTCTTGTCTCGCCTGGTGCTCTAGAGATCCGTTAAGCGGACTTCCTGCTGTCGCGCGGATGCACGGCAATGTTCATGGCACCGGAGCGCAGGACCGCCAGCCTCTCGGCCAGCACCTCCTCCAGCTCCTCGCGGGTACGCCGCTCCATGAGCATGTCCCAGTGCGTGCGCGCGGGCTTGCCCTTCTTCTCTTCGGGGCCGTCCCCGTCCACCAGGAGTGCCTGGGCGCCGCACGCCTTGCACTCCCACTCCGGCGGAATTTCTGCCTCGACCGAGAACGGCATCTCAAACCGATGTCCGTTCTGGCATGCGTACTCCACCGCCTGGCGCGGGGCCAGATCGATGCCGCGGTCCGTCTCGTAGCTGGTAACCACGAGTCGCGTGCCGCGGAGAGCTCGCTCACTCATGAATCGTGCCTCCCGGGCTTGTCGCCCACAGGACAGGTGTCGCTGTCGTCGTCATCCGGTCAACGTCCGGTCGGCCGTAAAGATTCCCGTTCCGGGTCATGCGTCGCCCGTCGTGCCGCTGCTTTCCCAAAGTTGGGGTACCCGCCAGTGCCCGGTTTGTCACATCTGGCAGAAAGTGTCACCCACGGATTCCACTTCCCCCCTGTGCGCAGTAACGGTCCGCCTGGCAGGCCAACCGCGTACACTACCGGCCTTTCACTTCGCCGTCTAAATCCGGTCCGGCACCGGATTGCCCGCCGCCGCCACCGCACGACTGAGAGGTACCCGCGCCAGCAGCGCGAAACCCACTCCGAAGAAGATCACCAAAGAGACAATCGCATCGCGATAACTGCCGGTCAGCTGGTACGCCAGGCCAAAGAACAGCGGTCCGAGCCAGCTCAGGCCGCGATCGCTCATCTCGTACGCCGAGAAGTACGCCGCCTCTTTCCCGCGCGGAACCAGATGTGAGAAGAGCGACCTCGACAGCGCCTGGCTGCCGCCCAGAACCAGTCCGATCGCCGCGGCCAGCGCGTAGAACCACCCCGGCGAGCGGGCCGGGAGGAAGAAACCGGCGGTCAGGATCAGCGTCCACACCGCCAGCGAGGCCAGGATGGTCCGTTTCGCGCCATGGATACGGGCCAGCCACCCCATCCCCAGCGCCCCCGCCACCGCGAGCACCTGCACCAGCAGCACCGCGATGATCAGCGTCGTCTGGTCGAGGCGCAGCTCCCGCGACCCGTAGATGGACGCCTGGGAGATGACCGTCTGGATGCCGTCGTTGTAGACCAGATACGCCAGCAGGAACGACAGGGTCAGCGGATGGCGGCGCATGTCCTTGAGGGTCGCCACGAGCTGTCCCCACCCGGAACCGACCATCCCCTCCCCTCCCGGCGGTATCCGCCGGTCCCGCAGGCGGCGCAGCGGAATCAGGGTGAAGGCGCCCCACCACAGCCCGGCCGACGCCAGACAGATCCGTACCGCCTCCGCCTCCGACAGTCCGAAGGAGTCGTGGCCGCTGTACAGCACCAGGTCGAGCACGAGCACCAGGGCGCCCGATGTGTAGCCGAACGCCCAGCCCCGCGAGGACACGGCGTCGCGCTCGGCGGGCTCCGCGAGCTGGGGGAGATAGGCGTTGTAGAGCACCATCGACACCGACAGCGAGGCATTCGCCACGATCAGGAGCAGCGCGCCCAGCGCGTACCGCTCCCCGTCCAGGAAGAACATGCCCGCCGTGGCGGCGGCCCCGGTGTAGGCGGAGACCGCGAGGAGCGGCTTCTTCCGGCCCGTGCGGTCGGCCCAGGCGCCCGCCAGCGGCATCAGCAGCACCGCCAGCACCACCGAGGCCGAGACCGCGTACGCGAAGAGCGAACCCGCCCGCACCGGGACACCCAGCGGATGGACGAAGCCGTCCGCGTCCGCCGCGGCCTCCGCCACCGAGGTCAGATACGGCCCCAGGAAGACCGTGAGCACGCTCGTCGAGTACACGGAGCAGGCGAAGTCGTAGAAGTACCAGCCGCGCTGCTCGCGCGCGCGGTCGCCGGGCCCGCCCGCCGCCGGCTCCGATTCCGTGCCCGCGGTGTCGGCCGTCATCCGTCCCCCCTCGTACTGCTGCCGGTCAGCGCCAGGCCCCCCGCTCGGTCAGCACCGTGCGCAGCGTCTCCAGACGATCCGTCATGATGCCATCCACCCCCAGGTCCAGGAGCGCCCTCATCCGGGCCGGATCGTTCACCGTCCAGACGTGGACCTGGAGCCCCCGGGCGTGGGCCGCGCGGACGAACCGCCGGTCCACCACCCGTACCCCGCCCTGCCGCTCCGGAACCTGGGCGCACACCGCGCCCGCGCGCAGCGCCGCGGGCAGGCCCAGCGACCGCAGCCGCAGCGCCAGCGCTCCCCGGACCCCGTACGACGTGGCCAGGCGCGGGCCGGCCAGCCGGGCCGCGCGGGCCACCCGGCCCTCGGAGAAGGAGCCGGCGCAGACCCGGTCCCAGGCGCCGGTCCGGCGCACCAGCTCCACCAGGGGAGCCACCGCCGAATCCGCCTTGATGTCGATGTTCCAGCGCGCGCCGGGGAATTCCTCCAGCAGCTCCTCGAAGAGGGGGAGCGGCTCCCGCCCCGCGACCCTCGCCCGCCGCACCCGGCTCCACGGGAGCCGGTCCAGCCGCCCGCGCGCGTCCGTCACCCGGTCCAGCGTCGCGTCGTGGAACGCGACCATCCGTCCGTCGGCGGTGGTGCGCACATCCGTCTCGAAGCAGCGGTAGCCGAGGGAGGCCGCCCGCCGGAACGCGGCGGCCGTGTTCTCCGTGCCGTCCGCCGCGCCGCCGCGATGGGCGAACGCCAGCGGAAGGGGATGGTCCAGATAGGGGTGGCGTACAACAGTCACCGCCGCAGTATCGCCCGTTCGGGTGTCCCTCCGGCGACCACGGTGCCGCCCTGCCGCACCGGGCCGGTGAACAGGCGCAGGAAGAACTGGGCCAGCGGGCCGATCGCCAGGGCGTACGCGACGGTGGCGACGCCCACCGAGCCGCCGAGGGCGAAGCCCGTCGCCACCACGGCCACCTCGATCCCCGTCCGCATCAGCCGCAGGGAGCGGCCGGTGACCCGGTGCAGGCCCGTCATCAGACCGTCCCGCGGGCCCGGGCCGAAGCGGGCCGCGATGTAGAGGCCGGTCGCCGCCCCGTTGAGCACGATGCCCGCGACCACCGCCGGGATCTGCGCGGTCCAGCCGTGCAGATCGGGCAGGAGCGCCAGGGTCCCGTCCATCGCCAGACCGATCACCACGACATTGGAGACCGTGCCGAGCCCCGGCCGCTGGCGCAGCGGTATCCAGAGCAGCAGCACCGCCGCGCCGACGAGGATCGTCACCGTCCCGATCGTCAGTCCCGTCCGCCCGGCGAGCCCCTGGTGCAGAACGTTCCACGGCTCCAGACCGAGACCGGCGCGCACCAGCAGCGCCGAGCTGGCCCCGTACAGCGCCAGACCGGCGTAGAGCTGGAAAAGCCTGCGGGGAAGACGGGTGGACCCGGCGGACCCGGTGGACCCTGAGAACGACACGGTGGTGGCCCCTCTGGTGGTTCTGGACTGACTCATGTCACTCTGTGGCTATGGAGCAGATGGCAACCATGGCCAATTCCGGGAAGGTGGACTGATTTCCATGACGCAGTGGACTTCTGCGGTGGGAGCGGCGCAGCTGGCTCGCCAGCTCGGCGCGCAACAGCCCCGCCCCGCCGGGCCCGGCACCCGCAAGCCGCCCGCCTACCGGGCACTCGCCGACGGTGTCCGGCTGCTCGTCCTCGAAGGCCGGGTCCCCGTGGCCGCCCGGCTCCCCGCCGAGCGGGAACTCGCCATCGCGCTCTCCGTCAGCCGCACCACCGTCGCGGCGGCCTACGAGGCGCTGCGCTCCGAGGGCTTTCTCGAATCCCGCAGGGGCGCGGGGAGCTGGACCGCCGTGCCCGCCGGGAACCCGCTGCCCGCACGGGGCCTCGAACCGCTGCCGCCGGAATCCCTCGGCTCCATGATCGACCTCGGCTGCGCCGCGCTGCCCGCGCCCGAGCCCTGGCTCACCCGCGGCATCCAGGGCGCGCTGGAGGAGCTGCCGCCGTACGCGCACACCCACGGCGACTACCCGGCCGGAATCCCCGCCCTGCGGCAGATGCTCGCCGACCGCTACACCGAGCGCGGCATCCCCACCATGCCCGAGCAGATCATGGTCACCACCGGGGCCATGGGCGCCATGGACGCCATCTGCCATCTCTTCGCCGGGCGCGGCGAGCGGATCGCCGTCGAGTCGCCCTCGTACGCCAACATCCTCCAGCTGATGCGCGAGGCCGGGGCCCGGCTGGTGCCGGTGGCGATGGAGGAGGGGCTCGGCGGCTGGGATCTGCCGCGCTGGCGGCAGGTGCTGAGGGACGCGGCGCCGCGCCTGGCGTATGTGGTCGCCGACTTCCACAACCCCACCGGCGCGCTCGCCGACGAGGACCAGCGCCGGCGGCTGGTCGACGCGGCCCGCTCCGCCGGTACGGTCCTGGTGGTCGACGAGACCATGTCGGAGCTGCACTTCGACGAGGGGCACCCGATGCCCCGGCCGGTCTGCGCCTTCGACCCGGCCGGCTCCACGGTGCTGACCGTCGGCTCCGCGAGCAAGGCGTTCTGGGCCGGGATGCGGATCGGCTGGGTCCGGGCGTCCCCCGAGGTGATCCGCTCACTGGTCGCCGCGCGCGCCTACGCGGACCTCGGCACTCCCGTCCTGGAGCAGCTGGGGGTGAACTGGCTGCTGCGGACCGGCGGATGGGAGCAGGCGGTGGCCGTGCGCCGCACACAGGCCCGGGAGAACCGCGACGCCCTGGTGGCGGCGGTGCGCCGGGAGCTGCCCGAGTGGGAGTTCGCCGTCCCGGACGGCGGGCTGACCCTCTGGGTGCGCACCGGCGGGCTCTCCGGCTCACGCCTCGCCGAGGTCGGGGAGCGGGTGGGGGTACGGGTGCCGTCCGGCCCGCGCTTCGGTGTCGACGGGGCCTTCGAGGGCTTCGTCCGGCTGCCCTTCACGGTCGGCGGCCCGGTCGCCGACGAGGCGGCGGCCCGCCTGGCGGCAGCCGCCCGCCTGGTGGAAACGGGCGCGACAACGGGCACGGAGGCTCCCCGCACCTTCGTGGCGTGAACACCCTCCGGCGAGCCTCCTGTCATCGGCCCGGCGACCCTGCGCGCCCCCGGCCCGCCCGGCCCTCGGGGGCAGGGGCCCGCGCTGTGTGGTGCGCGGCCGGGTTCCGGATTCCCGGCCTGGTGGTGGTGAGTTTCAGCCGGTCCGGCGTTTGAGGACGGGCCCTGGGTCACGGGGGCCCGCGCTGTGTGGTGCGCGGCCGGGTTCCGGATTCCCGGCCTGGTGGTGGTGAGTTTCAGCCGGTCCGGCGTTTGAGGACGGGCCCTGGGCCACGGGGGCCCGCACCCCGCGACACCCAGCCCCCTCAACCAGCCACCGGGTCCTGCGCCGGCACCTGATCCCCCACCCGCGCCCCGCCCGTCCCGCTCACCCCACCCTCCCCGCCCTCCCCGCCGTCAGCCGAGCACCCCGGCAGCAGCTCCAGCACCGCCCGCCGCTCCCCCTCGCTCGTCGCGTCGTCGTACGGGTCCGGCGTGGCCGGCACCTGGAGCCTGAACACCGGCCCCGTCCCCAGCCGGGCATACCCCCTCCCCGGCGGCACATCGGGCGTCGGCGTGGTGTGCGGAGCCGTCCCGAGCACCGCCGCGACCTGGTCGAATCCGGCGGGCCCGAGCACCACCCGGGCGCGGGTCCGCGCCCGTACCGCCTCGTCGAGCGTGTCCAGGCTGTCGAACTGCTCGGCCACCACCACGGTCACCGAAGCCGCCCTGCCGTGCCGCAGCGGCACCTGGAGCAGGGTCTGCGGGTCGGTGTGCCCGTCGGCGGCGGCCAGGTGCCCGAGGACGCCCGGCCGGTCGACCAGAATCCACAGCGGCCGCTTGACGTCCTCGGGCAGCGGATGACCCGCCTGCCGGGCCCGGTTCGCCCCGATCAGCCGGCGCTCGGTCTCGTGCGCCGCCCACTCCAGGCTGCTCAGCGCCCCGGCGAGCCCGCACTCGACCGCCAGTACCCCCGGCCGCCCGGTCAGCGCCCCGTACTCCCCGGTCCCGCCGCCCTCCACGATCAGCACATCACCGTGCTGAAGGGCCTGGAGCGCGATCGAGCGCAGCAGGGTCGTGGTCCCTCCGCCGGGCAGCCCGACCGCGAGCAGATGCGGCTCGGTGGAGCGCGGCCCGGTGCGCCAGATCACCGGGGGAGCGTCCCGGGTCTCCTCGCCGTCCGTCACCGGCACGGTGCGCTGCACCGCCTCGGCGTCGGTGAAGCCCAGCACCGTCTCCCCGGGGGCGGTGACGAAGCGCTGGGCGGCGATGCCGGTGGAGAGCGCCGGCAGCACACTCATCAGGAGCTGGTTCCCCTCCTCGTCCCAGCGGAAGCGGTACTCGCGGCCCCGCCCCGACTTGGCGTGCAGCAACTGCTCGATCCGGGCCCGGGACTCCGCCTCCCCGTCGGTGAAGTACGCGGGGTAGGCCATCCGGAGCCCGGTCAGCCGGCCGTTCCCGTCGAAGGCCGGGTCGTGGAAGGCCGAGGTCCAGTCGCCGCCGTGGCGGTAGAGCGGGGAGGGGTCGTCGGGCACGGAGAAGTACGGCACCAGGGCCTCGTACAGACACTGGAGCCGCCCCGCCTCCGCCTCGTCGGGGCCGGTCCGCACGGGGGTGCGCTCCCGCCCCTTCCAGGCCGCGACGGCCATCAGCGAGATCAGCCCCAGCACCGGACCGAACGGGACGAGCGCGACCGCCATCACACCGCTCGCCACCAGGAGGAGCGTGGGGCCGCGCCGGTCCTTGGGCATCTCGCCCCACTTCCGGTGGGCGGACACCGCCAGCCGCCGCAGCCCGCGCGAGACCGTGATCAGGGGGTGGAGCACATCGGTGGCGCTGTCGGCCGCCGAACGTGCGATCTCCCTGGTCCGGGCGATCTGCGCCGATCCGCTGCTCAGAATGCGGGGGAGTGGGCGCGGGGCCACATCGGTCTCCTGGGGGTGCGGGGCAAAAGTGCGGGCCAAAGGGGCGGGGATGAGGCGCCGGGCGGGCGGCGCCGACGGTGGTGGACCCGACCGGCGGCGCCGGTGGTGGACGGCGCGGGACGCGGTGGGGGAGCGGCCGTGGCCGTCCCGCTCAGAACTTGATCCCGCCCAGGAGGCTGGCCAGGCTCTGGCTGCCGGCCTTGATGCTCGGCGCGATGGCGGTGCCGGCCATGAAGAAACCGAAGAGTGCGCAGGTCACGGCGTGGGAGGCCTTGAGGCCGCCCTTCCTGAAGAAGAGGAAGACGATGATCGCGAGCAGCACGACGCCCGACATGGAAAGGATCATGAGGTTCTCCTGGGTGAGGGGACGGTCACCATGAGTTCTTCCAACCTCACAGGAAGTATCTATGCGATAAAAGGTGCAGATGAGTGAAAAACTCAGTAATTCACTGCACTGGTGGACGGAGACCCCTTGCTCGGCGGGCACACTCCGCCCCCACACGGCACAGTGCCCCCGGCACCGCCGGAACGTGCCCCGCGGCACAGGGCAGGGCAGTAATCTGTCCCGGTTCACCCGTACGGCACTCCCCGCCGTGCGGACCCGCGCCGCCAGGGGTACGACCCATCCCGTACCCCCGGCACCCCGACAGCCCAGAGAAAGGCGGTCCCCTCGATGAGCGAGGCCCCGGACCCCGAGGTCATCGAACTCGCGACCAAGGTCTTCGACCTGGCCCGCCAGGGAGAGACCGAGGCGCTCGCCGCGTACATCGACGCGGGAGTTCCCGCCAACCTCACCAATGACCGCGGCGACACCCTGGTGATGCTCGCCGCCTATCACGGCCACCCCGCCGCCGTCGAGGCCCTCATCGCCCGTGGCGCGGACCCGGACCGGCACAACGACCGGGGACAGACCCCGCTCGCCGGAGCCGTCTTCAAGGGCGAGGACGCCGTCGTCCGCGCACTTCTGGACGGCGGGGCCGACCCCTCCGCCGGAACCCCCTCCGCCGTGGATACCGCGCGAATGTTTGGGAAGACAGAGCTTCTGGAGCTGTTCGGCAGCCGCTGAGGCGGCCGGGCAGCACACGGACTGCACGCTCCGGGCCCCCCGGACCGACCCCTGACCACCCCCGGAGCCCCTGGCAGGGGCGTCGTAAATGTGGTCGCGGTGGCGATATGGGTGGGTCATCATGACGACGGGCCCTGTCCTGGACATCACCGGGAATTCCCCTGGGGCTCACCGACGAGAGGCAGGAAGATGGGCTACACCAAGCGGAAGACGCGCATGACGACGGGCGGCCCCACATGCTGCTGCGCGGCCTAGGCATCTCCATTCCCCGGTTGCGTCGAGAGCTTGATGTGAGGCCTTCCCCATGTTCGATCCAGTCATAGCGCCGAGCGGCACGCTGCTCGGCCTGTTGCAGAGGGGCCGCGGCGACGGCACGCTGCACGCGCTCGCCGCGCCCCGCGCCGAAGCGCTCGCCGCCCTCAACCACTGTGTGCTCAACGATCCCCGCCACGACTGGCAGGTCGAGAACCGCTCCCTGTACTACGCCCGCCTCTACCTGGACCTCCACGGCGGGCTGGAGGAGATCGAACGGCACCTGAGCGACGCCGACGACCATCTCGACACGGACGAGGCCAGAACCGGCCTCGCCCTCGCGGTCCTCGGCCACCTCGCCTCCTACGGCCGGGACGACGCCCTGCGGCTGCTGCGCGGCTATGCCGCGACCGGCGCCAACTGGGCCTGGGCCCTCGACGAGCTGGCCGTGCGCGACGACGACACGTCGCTTCGCTCGCTCGCCGTGCCGATCCTCGCCAGATTCCCGGCCACCCCGGACGGCGAGGCCGAGCTGGCCGCCGCCGTACGGGACGCCTTCGAGCCCCGGCCCTGGCGGCTCTGGGCCGAGGACCCCCGGCCGTCGGTGGGCGCCCGGGTGCGCGCCGCCGGGGAGACGGGCTCGTTCGACCGCTGGCAGCGGCAGATGCGTCCCACCGGGCCGCGCCCCGGCTGGAGCGTCCAGGCCGTGCTGGACTGGGCCGATCAGGGCCTGGAGCGCGGCAATCCGCTCCATGTGCCCGCCGCGCGCTGTCTGTCCGCCGTCGCCGGCGCCGACGACAGGCCCGCGATCGTCACAGCGGCCCGCGAGGGGAACGACGGCGCGCGCTGCGCCGCCCTGCACTACCTCGCCGAATGCCGGGACCCCGTCGTCCTGGATCTGATCGAGGCGGCGGTCGCCGTGGGCCCCCGCGCCGTCTCCGACGCCGCGATCGCCGCGTTCGAGCGAATGTGCGGGGACGAAGCCGTCGACCGCGCCCGCGGCTGGGTCCACCGGCCCGACGCGCTCGGGGCCTCCGCGGCGGGCGTGCTCGCCTGCCGGGGAGACGCGGGCGACGACCGGCTCGTCCTCGGCGCGCTCCGCGAGACGGTACGGGCCGACGGGCCCGACGCCCCGCTGCTGCGCACACTCGTGGACGGCGCCGGGCGTCTCGGCATCAGCTGCGCGGCCCCGGTTCTGCGCCATGTCTACCGCGAGACGTCCTCGTCCCAGCTGCGGGGGCGCGCGGCCCGGGCGCTCGCCGCGACGGACGGCTCCTTCGCGACGGGCTTCGCCGTCGAGTGCCTCTGGGACTGCGAGGAGACCACCCGCGAGGTCGCCGCCCGGCACGCCGAGACCGGGGATGTCCGGGTCGCCGACCGCCTGCGCCGCCTGGCCGCCGACCCGGCGGAGGAGGCCGAGGTCCAGACCGCGGTCCGCAGCAGAATGGGCCCGGACCCCCAGACGGTCTGACCCGGGCACCACACCCGTCGGGCCCGCCCCGTCGGGGCCGTACCGCCCCCGCCGTACGCCGCCGCTGGGCTCCGGCCCCAGCGGCGGCGTACGGCTGGTCGGGTACGGCTGGTCGGGTACGGCTGGTCGGGTACGGCTGGTCG
>NZ_JBEOYB010000132.1:0-10341 GCF_040296845.1 Streptomyces sp. NPDC001985 | reverse complement strand
CGTCGAAAGGAAATGGTCGAGCGCGACCATGTGGTCGCTCGCCGCGAGATGGCCGACGGTGCGGCCGAAGTCCCAGCTCGACCGGGATTCCGGAGCCCAGCGCATCCAGGACTCCCTCGGGCACCGCCAGGGCTGATTCCTCCCATGCGCAACAGCGACTACTACGTCCCCGCCATCGCCCTCGGGATCGCCTTCGCCGCCAAACTGCCCGCGCTGCGGCGCGGACGGCACGACCCGATGGTGCGCTCGGTGCTGTTCCTGCTCTTCACGGCGGCGATCTGTTTCTTCTTCGCCGCCCCGCCGACCATCGCGGCGGTGAACCGGATCACCGGGGTCACCAATCTCTCGGCCCCGCTGGTCTACTGCATCATGTGCTCCTTCAGCTGTGCCTGTCTGGTGCTGATCGTCAACTGGCGCGGCGGCCCGGAGGAGCGGGTCCGCCGCAGCTCCCGGCGGTGGATCGCGGCGTACGGAGCGGCCATGGCGGCGCTGCCGCTGCTCTTCCTGGCGGGCGACGCCGGGGTGGAGCGGCTGCGGGACTTCGACACGTACTACGCGGGAACCCCGTTCATCCGGGAGATGATCGTCACCTATCTGGTGGCGCACATCGCCGCCGCCGCGGTGACGGTCGTGATGTGTCTGCGCTGGGCCCGGGCGGTGGCGCACTGGCTGCGGCTGGGCCTGGTGGTGCTGGTGGTCGGGCTGGCCTTCAATCTGGCCTTCGGGATCGCCAAGCTGACCGCGGTGGTGGCGCGGTGGACCGGCCGCGACTGGTCCACCCTGAGCACCACCGTGGCCCCGCCGCTGGCCGCGACCGGCGGTCTGGTGCTGACCGTGGGCTTTCTGCTGCCGCTGCTGGGCCCGAGGCTCACCGGGGTGCGCCGGGCCTGGCTGACGTACGCGCGACTGGGCCCGCTGGCCCGGTATCTGCGCTCCGCGCCGGGCATCCGCCCTCCGCTGCCGGACATCCCCTGGTGGGCCCCGGCCGGGCTGCGGCTCACCGTGCGGGAGACGGCGATCCACGACGAACTGCTCAGGCTCCAGCCGTTCCTGGACGACCGGGTGCGGCAGCGGGCCTACGAGTCGGTGCTCGCGGGCGGCGCGCCGGGCCCGCAGGCGGTGATCGTGGGGGTCGCGGCGATGGTGATGGCGGCGGTGGGCTCGCGCGGTGACGCCGTGCCCCCGGCGGAGGACGAGGAGCATGTCCAGGCCGGCGCGGACGCGCTCACCGCGGCTCTCGCCCCGGGGCGCGACCGGCTGGTGCAGCTCTCCCGGGGGATGCGCTCCCCGCTGCTGACCGAGGCCGTCCGCGGCGCCGCCGCACCCTCCCCGCCGGCGGCCGGTCAGCCGCCGGGCCCCTCCCCCTCACAGAACGCGGAGACCAGGACCCGATGACGAGCCCCGCCCGTGTCCGTGCCGGCGAGAGGCCCCGCAGCCGCGCCGTCGTCCTCGGCGGCGGGCTGGCGGGCATGCTCACCGCCGCGGCCATGGACGGCCTGGTGGACGAGATCACCGTCGTCGAGCGCGATGTGCTCCCCGACGGCCCGGTGCCGCGCCGCTCGCTGCCGCAGGCCCGCCACACCCATCTGCTCTGGTCCGGCGGGGCCCGTGCCTTCGAGGAGCTGATACCCGGGATCACCGAGCGCTGGATCGCGGCGGGGGCGCGGCGGATTCCGCTGCCGACGGGGCTGGTCACGCTCTCCTCGCAGGGCTGGTTCCGACGGTGGCCGCAGACGCAGTTCACCATCGCGTGCACCCGGGATCTGCTGGACTCGGTCCTCCGCGAGCAGGTGCTGGGACGGCCGGCGGTGACCCTGCTCCAGGGGTTCGCGGTGGAGTCGCTGGCGGGCTCCGCCGACCGGGTGACGGGGGTGCGGGTGAGCGGCCCGGGGGGCCGGGAGCTGACGCTGGCCGCCGATCTGGTCGTCGACGCCTGCGGCCAGGGCTCGCGGGCCGTGGGCTGGCTCGGTGAGCTGGGCGTCGACGGCATCGAGGAGGGCCGGGTCGACTCGGGTCTGGTGTACGCGACCCGGCTCTACCGGGCCCCGGCGAACAGCGGGGACTTCCCCGTCGTCAATGTCCAGGCGAACCCCGGCGATCCGGTCCCGGGCCGGACGGCGACGCTGGTCCCGGTGGAGGGCGGCCTCTGGATGGTGACGCTCTCGGGCACCCGGGGCGGCCGGCCGTCGGCGGACCCGGAGGAGTTCGAGCCGTACGCCCGCTCGGCGGTGCGCCATCCCGTCGTGGGCGAGCTGATCTCGCGGGCGGTGCCGCTCTCGGACGAGGTCGCGGTGACGCGCTCCACGGTCAACCGGCGCCGCTGGTTCGAGCGGGCCCCGCGCTGGCCGGAGGGGTTCATCGCGGTCGGTGACTCGGTGGCCACCTACAACCCGGTGTACGGGCAGGGCATGAGCGTCGCGGCGCAGGGGCTGGTGGGGCTGCGCGGCGCGCTGCTGCGCCACCGCCCCGACGAGCCGGGGTTCGCCCGCCGGGTGCAGCGGGCCGTCTCCCGGCCGGTCTCCGTCGCCTGGGATCTGGCGACGTCCACGGACATCCAGTACCCGGGTGCGGTCGGGCAGGGGCCGGTCGCGGGATCGGCTCTGGTGAACCGTTACGCCACCCGGCTGACGTACGGGGCGACGGGGCGCGCCCGGCTCACCCGGGCCTTCCTCGATGTGATCACCCTCTCCCGGCCGCTGTCGTCCTGGCTGCACCCGGACATCGTGGTGGCCGCCCTGCGCGGTCCCGGCCGGTCGCCGCTGACGGGCCCGCCGCTGACGGAGGAGGAGTTGAAGATCGTCTCGGGGGGAGGGAGCCCACCGCTGACCGGGTTCCCCCTCGAACCCCATGACATGTGATACACGTCACATCACTTGGTGGCGCCGGAGTGCTGCCGGGTGCGGCCCGAACCCCGTCTTACGGGCGAGGAGTTGTACCCGCAGCAGAGGAGCGCCCGGTGATTCCCACGGTCGAACAGCCCATCCCGGCCCAGCTCATCAGCGACGCCCCTCGGCCCGTCCCGCTGACGGTGTGGCTGACCTACGGCGCGCACGACCCGCTCGCGGTCCATATGACCTTCTCCGCGGACATGTCGCTCAATGGCACCGGGGTGACCTGGACTTTCGCCCGAGCGCTACTGGAGGCGGGGCTGCGGGCCCCCTCGGGCGTGGGCGATGTGCGCGTCCGGCCCTGCGGCCGGGGCCGGACGGCGGTGGAGCTGCGGTCGTCGCAGGGAGTGGCGCTGCTGCGGTTCTCCACCGGGCGGCTGCGCCACTTCCTCCTCCGCACCTACGCGGCGGTCCCGGCCGATCTGGAGGCCGGCGCCCTGGACATCGACGGGACCGTGGCGGCGCTGCTGAGCGATGCGCGGGACTGGCAGGACTGACCCCCCTCGGGCCACCCGGGCCGCGCGCCGTACTACGGTCTGGACATGACGACTGCGGTGACCCGTACGGGTGTCGGCCCTCTGCTGCGCGGCTGGCGGGAGCGCCGGCGGGTGAGCCAGCTGGAACTGGCGCTGCGCGCGGACTCGTCGGCGCGCCACATCAGCTTCGTGGAGACGGGCCGTTCGCGCCCCAGCGAGGAGATGGTGCTGCGGCTGGCGGAGCATCTGGACGTCCCCGTCCGGGAGCGCAACTCCCTCCTGCTCGCCGCCGGTTACGCCCCCCGGTACGCGGAGACCCCGCTCGACGACCCCTCGATGGGGACGCTGCGGGAGGCCCTGGACCGGCTGCTCCGGGGCTATGAGCCCTATCCGGCGCTGGTCGTGGACGGCCTGTACCGGGTGGTGGCGGCCAACCGGGGGATCACGATGCTGCTGGACGGTGTGGCGGAGCATCTGCTGACCCCGCCGCTCAACGCGATGCGGATCACGCTCCACCCCGAAGGGCTCGCCCCGCGCATCCGCAATCTGCGGGAGTGGCGCGGCCACTTGCTGCACCAGATGGAGCGCCAGATCGCCCTGGTCCGCTCCGACGCCCTGCGGGAGCTGTACGAGGAGGTCGCCGCCTACCCGGTGCCGGAGGGCGGCGACGGCCGGAGCGGGGACGAGACGTTTCCGTACCCGTACTTCGCCCTGCCGATGGTGGTCGAGCACGAGGGGCGGGTGCTGTCGTTCGTGTCGTCGATCTCGACGTTCAACACACCGATGGATGTGACGGTCGCCGAGCTGGCCATCGAGACCATGCTGCCGGCGGACCCGGCGACCGTCGCGTATCTGCGCTCCCTCACTCCGTAGCGCGGGCGCGCAGCGCGGAGAACTGGAGCACGGCGAGAGCGGCCACGGTCAGCGCCTGGACCGGAATCCAGACGGCGCCCGCCGTGGTCGGGTCGAGCCAGAGGGCGAGCGCGGCGACGCTGACGGCGGCGTACAGCAGATTGGCCTCGACGACGGCCCGGACGGCGAGGCCGGCGGGCCGGGGGCGGGCGGCGACGGCGGCGACACCGGCCGCGTAGAGGAGCAGCGCGGCGCCGAGCACCAGGAGAAGACTCCGGTCGAGGCCGAGGAGCCGGGCGAGGGGGCCCGGGGCGACGAGACAGACGAGCCCGTTGACCCCGGTCACCACGGCGTCGAGGGCCAGGAAGCGGCGGAGCGCGGTCCCCGGCTCGGTGGTGCGGGCGATACCGGTGAGAAGCGTGGCGGTCATGGCGGATCGGCCTCCGTCGGGGGTTGTGGCGCCTGGTCGGGGAGGGAACCCGGGCGGAGTGCGCCGCCCGGGTTCCGTCCGCACCACAGTGCTCGACGGAGTGGGGGCCGGTCGATGACGCGCGGGGTAATGGCGGGCGGCGTCCCCGGTGCGTACGCGGGCGGGACCCGGGCCCGGCGCCCGGCGCCCGGCGCGGCCCGGTCCCGGCGCGGATCAGGGCGCGGATCAGTCCTGGTGCTGCGGGCGGATCACCGTGATGCCCGGCACCGGGGACGCACCCAGCGCCGCCAGGGCGTCCGGCGCGCCGTGCAGCCCCAGCTCACCGGTGATCAGCAGCTCGGGCCGGAGCGCACCGGTCGCGACCAGGGACATCATCGCCGGGTAGGCGTGGGCGGCCATGCCGTGGCTGCCGAGGATCTCCAGCTCCAGCGCGACCACCCGGTCCAGCGGGAGATGGACCCCGGCGGGCAGCAGGCCCACCTGCACGTGGCGGCCCTGGGGCCGCAGGCTCTCCAGGGAGTTGAGGCAGGTCACCGGGGAGCCCAGGGCGTCCAGGGAGAGATGGGCGCCGCCACCGGTGGCCGAGCGGACCGCCGCCGGCACGCTCTCGCCGGAGGCCGCGTCCACACAGACCTCGGCGCCACAGGCCCGGGCCAGCTCCAGCGCGCCCGGGGAGATGTCGACCGCGACCACCCGGGCCCCGCAGGCGGCGGCGATCATCACCGCCGAGAGGCCGGCCCCGCCGCAGCCGTGCACCGCGACCCACTCCCCCGCCCGCACCCGGCCCGGTCCGGTCACCGCGCGGAAGGCGGTGGCGAAGCGGCAGCCCAGGGCCGCCGCCGTGGCGAAGGAGAGCGCTTCGGGCAGGGCGACCAGATTAGTGTCGGCCCGGTGCAGGGAGACGTACTGGGCGAACGACCCCCAGTCGGTGAACCCGGGCTGCCGCTGCCGCTCGCACACCTGCTGCGCGCCCCGGGCACAGGGCTCGCACCGGCCGCACGCGCAGATGAACGGCACGGTGACCCGGTCGCCCGGCCGCCACCGCAGCACCCCGGCGCCCACCGCCGCGACCACTCCGGACAGCTCGTGGCCGGGCACATGCGGCAGGGCTATCCCGGTGTCGTGGCCCATCCAGCCGTGCCAGTCGCTGCGGCACAGCCCGGTGGCCTCGACACGGACCACCGCGCCACCGGGTGCCGGCCGCGGGTCGGGCACCTCCGTCACCGAGAGCGGACCACCGAACTCCTCGAACACAACGGCGCGCACGGGAAACCTCCTCGGCTGGGCTGCGGGGGCCTGCGGCGGTGCTTCAGCTCGCGCCCACGCTATCCGAGCCGCCCGGGCCGACCGGGCTGTCCGGGCCGACCGGGCCGACCGGGCTGTCCGGGCCGACCGGGCCGGAGCCCTCAGCGCTGTCCGGGCCGTCGGAGGGAGGCACCGGCACCTGGGGTCCCGCGCACTCCCGCAGCCAGTGCCGCAGGACCCGGTGCACACTCTCCGCGCCGACGAGTTCGGCGCCGTCGTCGACGGGCGGGGAGAGATCCGCCGGATAGAGCAGAAACGGCTGGGACTGCTCGCCGCCGAGGCCTCCGTGCGAGCCGATCTGCTCCTCGAAGGCGTGCACCCGGCCGGTCTCCGGCTCGTACATCGAGTTGACCATGATGTCGGCGACATGGGGGAAGGTGTCGGTGCGGCGCACGGCGTCGGCCGCGCCCTTGCCGAAACCGGCGAGCGGCCCGTCGTCGGTCAGCTCCGCGATCGGCACCTCGACCCCGCCGGCGCCCAGCACCACCGAGCCGTGCCGTTCGCTGCGCACCAGCAGGAAGCCGATGCCGGGGTGGTCGGCCAGGGTGCTCAGCAGGGCGGGGTGACGGGCCTCGATCTGTTCGCGGCTGAGGCGTCCGGGCACATCCGGGAAGGAGATCAGGGCGAGGTTGCCCGAGGCGAGGACGACCGGCTCGGCGTCCGGGCCCGCCTCGGGCAGCGGGTCGCCCTCGGCCAGCCGCCGGTGGAGGGCTCCGCGCAGAGCGTCCCCGACCGCGTCCCGGGCCTCGGCGCCGCACCGGGAGCGCTCGGCGCGCCGCGACACCGGCAGCCCGCACCCGGCCCGTACAAGATCCTTCAGCGTGAGTCCGTAGGCGCTCTCGAAGGTCTCCCCGGGGCTCTGTCCGTGGTCGGAGAGGAGCACGATCCGGTAGCCGCGCGGCGCGTGCTCGGCGACCTGGGAGATCAGGGTGAGGGAGCGGTCCAGGGACTGGAGCACCCGGCCCGCGTCCCGGCTGTGCGGCCCGGAGTGGTGGGCGACCTCGTCGTAGGCGACGAGGTCGGCGTAGACGGAGGTGCGGCCGGCCAGCATGTCCCCGATCACCGCGGCGACCACCACATCGCGCGAGACGACGGTGGCGAACGCCCGGATGAAGGGGTAGAGACCGCCGCGCGGGACCCTCGGTGTGTCGCCGCGCAGCCGGGCACGGGTGGACTGGCGCAGCTCACGGACCACTTCGGCGACGAAGGAGATCGCGGTGCGGACCGCGTTCGCGGGGTCGGAGAAGTAGACGAAGTAGCCGGCCCGGGAGCGGTTGGCCCGGCCGCGCCGGGTGGAGACGGAGAGCACCAGGGCGACCTGGTCAGCCCCGCCGCTGAAGAGGTTCCCCCGGCTCGCGCCGTCGAAGGTGAGCAGCCCTCCGTCGCCGGTCCGCTCGATGGCGCGGCGCTGGAGCTCGACGGCGCTGGCGGGCCGGTTGCTGACCATGATCCGGCCGCGGTCCTTCTCGTACCAGCGGAAGGCGGGGACGTCGTGGTTGGAGCCGTGGAGGATGCCCAGCTGGCTGGCGCCGGTCTGGCTGGACCAGTCGGTGCGCCAGGGGGTGAGCCGGTGGGTGCCGTCGAGCCAGTGGGCGACGGTGGGCATCAGCCCGTCCTTGGCGGCGCGCAGCAGCACCTCGTGGCCGACGCCGTCGAGCTGGAGGAAGAGCATTCCCGGGCAGGCCGGGTCGCCGCCGGCCTGCCCGGCGCGGCGTCTGCGGCGGGTGGCGAGCCGGGAGAGCCTGCGCCGGTAGGCGGTGTCGTCGCGCACGGCGAGCGCGGTGGAGGTGGCGGAGGCGACGGCCGACATCACCGCGGCGACGACGACGGCCGTCTCGGGGGCCGCGTCGCCGCGCCCGTCGGGGATCAGCCGCAGGGCGATCAGCAGCAGCGAGCCGTTGAGGAAGAAGACCAGCAGACCGAGGACGAGGGCGGGCACCAGCAGCAGGGCGCGCACCACCAGCGGCCAGACCAGCGCGGTGAGCAGGCCGAAGGCCCCGGCGCCCCAGGCGGCGGTCAGCGCGGTGCGGGTGACGCTGTCGCCGTCGGGGCCCTGGAGCCGGAAGTCCGGCAGGGCACCGGCGAGCGCCAGCATCGTCAGCGTGGAGACCGCCCACACCACGACCACCCGCAGCAGGGCACTCCCCGCCCTGCGCCATCGCCCTGCGGTCACACCGTCACCTCGTCCCGAATCGTCCTCCAGCGTGGCACAGCGCGCGGACCGCTCGGGACGGGGAGGGGTGGCGCGAGGGGGCGGGGCGGTCAGCAGCCGTCGTAGCCGGCGGTCGGCATGGAGAGCCGGCGGTGGACATCCGCCTTCATGGCGGCGTCGTACACCGGCTCGTCCTCGCCCGCCGTCTCCAGCGGTACGCCCCGGCGCGCGCACTCGGCGGCGAAGTCGGCCACCGAGGTCAGGGCGCGGGCCAGCACCTTCCCGGTGGGGACGAGGAAGAGATCGACCTGGCCGTCGTCCACATCGGCCCACAGTCCCCGGTGGTCGGGGCGGAGCCCGTAGAAGAGGAGGTGTCTGGTGACGGTGTGGCCGCGCTCGGCCGCCCAGCGGGCGCACATGGCCTGCTGGCCCCGGGTGTCGACCAGGAAGGGTTCCCGGTCCAGCTCTTCGAGGGGGGTCAGGCTGGCGATGGTCGCCACGCGTAAGCCGTTCATGGTCGTTCACCCTGCTCTCGTCGTTCGCGCCGAGCCTATCCCCCGGCCGGGCGGGCCGGTCAGGCCATAGGCTCGTAGGGAAAGCGTCGGGAGCTGGGAGGGTCGCGTGCCGGTGGAGGTCACTTGGTGGGGTCATGCCACCTGCACGGTCGAGGACTCCGGAACCCGGGTGCTGACCGATCCGCTGTTCGTCCGGCGGCTCGCGCATCTGCGGCGGCGGTGCGGGGCGGTGCCGCCGCCCGAGGCGGCGGAGGCGGACGCCGTGCTGGTCTCGCATCTGCACTCCGACCATCTGCATCTGCCGTCGCTGGGCCGGCTGGCGCCCGGGACGCGGCTGATCGTGCCGCGCGGGGCCGCGCGGGCGGTGCCGGGGGTGACCCGGCTGGGGCTGCGGGTGAGCGAGGTGGGGCCCGGGGACGAGGTGCGGGTGGGGCGGCTGACGGTACGGGCGGTGCCGGCGCGGCACGACGGGCGCAGGCTGCCGGTCGGCCCGCAGCGCTCGCCCGCGCTCGGGTTCGTGATCAGCGGGGAGACACGGACGTACTTCGCCGGGGACACCGGGCTCTTCGACTCGATGGCCGAGGAGGTCGGCGAGGTGGACACGGCGCTGCTGCCGGTCGGCGGGTGGGGGCCCTATCTGGGCCATGGCCACCTGGACGCGGGCCGCGCGGCGCTGGCGCTCGCGGCACTGAGACCGAGATGGGCGGTTCCGGTGCATTACGGGACGTACTGGCCGATCGGGATGGACGGGGTCCGGCCGCATGAGTTCTACGCCCCGGGCGACGAGTTCGTGCGGAAGGCCGCCGTGCTCGCGCCCGGGGTGTCGGTGTGCCGGCTGGGGCACGGGGAACGGTTCAGGCCGGAGGCCGCACGGTGAGTTCGCTGTCGGACGCGGTGGGGCGGGTCTCGGAGTTCCTGGCGGCGCTGCCGCCGGAGTCCACCCAGCAGGCGGTGGGGTACCCGTCGATCTTTCTGCTGGTGGCCCTGGGGGCGCTGGTGCCGGTGGTGCCGACGGGGGCGGTGGTCAGCTCGGCGGCGGTGGTGGCCTTCCATCAGTCGTCGCCGCTGACGCTGCTGTTCATCTTCCTGGTGGCGGCGGGCGCGGCGCTCCTCGGGGATGTGACGCTGTACTGGCTCGGGCAGCGCGGGGTGCGCTCCAGGAACGGCTCCCGCTGGCTGGAGCAGCTGCGGAGCCATGCGCCGGAGGAGCGGCTGGAGCAGGCGCGGCGGAAGCTGGAGGATCACGGGGTGGCGGTGCTGGTGCTCTCCCGGCTGATTCCGGCGGGGCGGATTCCGGTGATGATGGCGTGTCTGCTGGCGCGGATGCCGCTGCGGAGTTTTGTGCGGGGGGATGTGCCGGCGTGTCTGGCGTGGGCGGTGACGTATCAGCTGATCGGGATTCTGGGTGGGGTGCTGTTCGACCAGGCGTGGAAGGGGGTGGTGGTGGCGGTGGCGCTGACGGTGGCGATCAGCGGCGCCCCGATCCTCTGGCGCCGCCTCCGCCGCCCCACCCCCGGCAGCCAGGGCCGCCCCGCCTGACCCCGCGGGGTTCGTCCTCAAGCGACCTCCGGGAGGCGCCCCGGGCCGGGCTGGTTTTGCCCGACCCGCCGGAGAGCCGGGGCACGAAATCCAGCCCCTCCGGCGATTGAGGAGCGGGGGTTCGGGGGCCGGCCCCCGACCGTGGCCCGCCCCCTGCGGGCCCCCGTGGACCAGCGGCCGGCCA
>NZ_JBEOYB010000131.1:0-10649 GCF_040296845.1 Streptomyces sp. NPDC001985 | reverse complement strand
CGTACCGTGTGTGACAGGTGCCCGCATGGTGCGGGCCTGGGTGGGGGGCCGGCCCCCGAACCCCCGCTCCTCAATCGCCGGAGGGGCTGGGGTGGTGCGGCTCAAACGCCGGAAGAGCTGAGATGGTGCGGCTCATCGCCGCGGGGTGGGGAGGGGCGGCGCGTTCTCGGGTGGGCGGGGCAGGGGCGCAAGGTGGGCTTTAGGGTCCCGCCCGACCATCGGCCCACCATGACTCCGCCGGAGAGGCAGCAGACGATGACAGCAGAGCTGACCGCACAGGTGTGCGTGGTCGGGGGAGGGCCGGCCGGGCTCACGCTCGCCATGGAGCTGGCCAGACGCTCCGTATCGGTGGTGGTCCTGGAGCAGAGCGCCCACTTCAACAGGTCCTTCCGCGGCGAGTCCGTCTCCCCCGACTCCGTGTGGCTGCTCGACCGGCTCGGGCTGCTCGACCGGCTGGCGGGCACCTACGCGCAGATGCACCGCATGGAGCTGACCGACTCCGGCCGCACGGTGCTCCGCGCCGACTTCTCCGGCTTCCGCTATCCGCACCCGTACCCCGTGGAACTGCCGCAGCCCGCCCTCCTCTCCGCCCTCGCCGACGCGGGCCGCGAACACCCCGGCTACACCCTGCGGCAGTCGGCGACCGCCGTGGGACTCCTCCGGGAGCACGGCGACAGCGGGCCGGTGACGGGCGTCCGGGCCCGCACCCCCGACGGCGGGATCACCGTCCGCGCCGCGCTGACCGTCGCGGCGGACGGCCGGTTCAGCAAGGTCCGGGAGATGTCCGGGCTGCCGTACGAGAAACTCCCGCTGGACCGGGACGTGATCTGGCTGCGGCTGCCCTTCCCCGCCGACTGGGACCGCAACACCTACCGCGTCCGCATCCACGGCGGCGAGCACGGACTCTTCATCCCCACCCACCCCGACAGCGTCCGCGTCGGCCTCAACATCCCCAAGGGCGGGCTGAGACAGCTCCGCGCCCAGGGGCCGGCCGCGCTCCACGAGCGCGTCGACCGGCTCGCCCCCGAACTCTCCGACACCGTGCGCGCCCATGTCACCACCTGGTCGGACACCTCCATGCTGGACATCTTCACCACCGTCGTGCCGCGCTGGTCCATGCCCGGACTCGTCCTCATGGGCGACGCCGCGCACACCCTCACCCCGATCCTGGGCCAGGGCGTCAACCACGCGATCATCGACGCCGTCACCCTGGCACCCCTGGTCGAGGAGGCCTTCGCGGCCGGCGGCGACGGCCGGGCGGCCCTGCTGCGCGCGGGCGAGGAGTTCCAGCGCGCCCGTGAGGAGTCCGTACGCCTCTCCCGGGCCCTGCAACTGCGGCAGGAGCACCTGTTCTCCCTCGACACCCGGCTCGGCGGTCTGCTGCGGCGCGCTCTGTACCGGGTGGTCGACCGCAACCGGGCGCTCCAGCGCCGCGTACTGGCCCGTGCGTACTTCCAGGTCCAGCGGCCCGGCCCGCCCGTCGCCCGCCGGATCGCGCACAGCGGAGCCGCGCCGGCCGCCGGCTGAACCCGCCACCGGCACGCCCGGCCGCCCGGGTCCCCGTCGGGGGGCCCGGGCGGTCCGCCGTGCCCTCACCAGGCGACGGGCAGCCGGCTCAGCGCGTGCACCATCATTCCGCTGGTCATCGAGAGCGAGCCGGCCTCCTCCGCGAGCCGCAGCCCGGGGAACCGCCGGATCAGCGAGGAGAGCGCGATCTGGAGCTCGGCGCGGGCGAGCGCGGCCCCCAGGCAGAAGTGCGGGCCGTGGCCGAAGGCCAGATGCCCGCCGGCCGACGCCCGCTCGGGGTCGAAGGCCCCGGTCGCCTCCCCGAACCGGGCGGGGTCCTGATTGGCGGAGCAGACCGCCGCGATCACCCCGCTGCCCCGGGGGATGACGGTGTCCGCGATCTCCACATCCTCCAGCGCGACCCGGAACGGGCCCCCGTCGCCGATGGGGTTGAGCCGCAGCAGCTCCTCCACCACGGGCCCGATCGACTCGGGGCGCTCCCGCAGCGCGGCCAGCCTCTCCGGGTGCCGCAGCAGCGTCAGCACACAGGTGCCGATCATGCTCACGGTGGTCTCGTGACCGGCCACCAGGAGGGTGATGCCCATGGTGATCAGCTCCATCTCGCCGAGCCGGCCACCGTCCTCGTCGTGGACGGCGACCAGGGCGCCCATGAGATCGTCGGCCGGCTCCTCGCGCTTGTGCCGCACCAGCTCGCCCAGGTACTTCACCATCGACATCCGCTGCTCCATCACCTCCTCCGGGGTGTGCGAGGTGAGCGAGACAAAGGCGTCGGACCAGCCGCGGAAGCGGTCCCGGTCCTCGAAGGGCACGCCCAGCAGCTCACAGATCACCATCACCGGCAGCGGGAACGCGAACACCGGGTTGAGATCCACCGGCGGCGACAGCCCCTCCATCGAGTCCAGCAGCTCATCGGTCATCCGCTGAATCCGGGGGCGCAGCTCCCGCACCCGGCGGGCGGTGAACGCCCGCGAGACCAGCTTGCGCAGCCTGGTGTGCTCCGGCGGGTCCATGGTGAACAGGCTCCCGCCCATGGGGGGTGCCGCCGTGAGCCGGGGGGCTCCCTCGGCCAGCATCGCCGCCCGACTGAACCGGGGGTCGGCGAGGACGGTGCGGACATCGTCGTACCGGCTGACCACATACCCCTCGTCCCCGCTGGGCAGCTCCACCCTCGCGACCGGGCACCGGCCGCGCAGCTTCTCGTAGACGGGCGGCACCTCCACCGCCGAGGGGCGGGGGAAGGGGTACCGGAGTCCGGTGCCGGACTCGGCCGGGGGCGGCGGGGCGTTGTCCATCGTGTGGCCTCCAGGGGCTCGGAACCGTCCGGCGGACTCCCCGCGCGGTGCCGCGAGAGTCCCAGCGTCCGCTTGTGCGGCGGTGAAGGGCCGCTGAACAGACGGCCCGGGCCCGGGGACGCGGGCCACGGGTCCCCGCGCACGGCAGGCCAGGCCACAGGCCCGCGCCCCCGGGGCGGGGGCGCGGGCCGGCCGTTCGGCGCGGAGGGGTCAGCGCTGCCAGCCCTCCGGTGTGCGCAGCCCGAACCCCAGCGCGCGCGAGAGCGCGATCGTGGTCAGCCAGGCCATCCCGAAGGTGAACGGGGCCGCGATGTCCTCCGGGGCGTCGCCCAGGAAGCTGAACAGCACCATGATCCCGAACGGGGGGAGGGCCCGGTGCAGCAGATTGAAGAGCGGCACCGCCCGGGCGGGGAGCTGCCCCGGCGCGTGCCGCTCGCCGAGACCGGCCAGCCGGCTCAGCTCCGGCAGGACCGCCCCGGCGGCCGCGGCCGGGATCACCCAGCCCTGGTGTTTCACCACCTCGAAGATGTCCCAGGCCAGCAGGAGCGCGCCCAGCGCCCCCCAGAGGGCCCGCTGCGATCCGGGTGTCGAACTCCTGGTGGCACCCGCGGGTTCAGTCATCACCATGTGTGTCTCCTCGACGGCGAGGCGGCGGACCGGACACCCGGCCGCACGGCACTGGGCGGCCGGGGTACGAATCATCCGTCGGCTCACTGGAGCGCCGCTGGAGCCGGGGCTCACCGCCCCCGGCCGGACGGCTCCCACTCCGGCGCCGCCACCATCTCCAGGACGGCGCAGGTACAGCTGAACCCGGAGCCCCCGCCGACCAGCAGCACCCGGTCGCCGGGGCGCACCTCCCGCCGCTCGACCAGATCGTTGAACCCGGCGATCTGGTCCCCGGCCCCCAGATGCCCCACCCGGCGGGCGAACTCCCAGGTGGACAGCGACACCGGCAGCCCCAGCAGCTGGGGCAGCTGCCACTGGAGCCGTCCGAGCCCGCTGGCCAGGGTCACCACCCGGGCGATGTCGCCCCGGCCGGTGCCCGATTCGGCCAGGACCGTGTCCACCACCGACCGCACCACCGCGCCGACCCGCTCGGTCGCCTCCCGCAGCCCGCCCCGGGAGCGCAGATAGTGCCCGACCCGGCCCCGCAGATCCAGCGGCCCGGACGAGGGCAGCGGGCGCAGCGCGGGGCCCCGTACCACCGCCTCCAGCGAGTTGTCCGCCTCGCTCGCCGTCGACAGCAGCCGGGCGAAACCGCCCCGGGCGCTGAGCAGCAGCGCCGTACCGCCGTCCCCGTACACGAATCCGGGCTCGCTGCTCCAGCGGCTGACCAGCGGGGCGCCGAACCGGTCGGCGGTGGTCACCATCGCCGCTCCCGCGCCCGGCCGCGCGCCCACCTGGCGGGCCGCCACCTCCAGGGCGCCCAGACCGCCGTTGCACTCCTGGTCCAGGCCGAAGGCGGTCACGCCCCGGCCCAGGGCGTGCCCCGCCACATAGGAGGCGGCCGGCCACATCTCGACCCCCTGGAACCAGATACCGCTGTGGATCAGCAGCTCCACCTCGCCCGGGTCCAGCCCCGACCGCTTGAGCGCCGTCGTCGCCGCGTGGACGGCCATGTCCGGGGGAGCCATGGTCTCCGCCGCGACGGAGACCGACAGCAGCTCGTCCGCCGCGTGCTGTTCCGGGTCGTACGCGCCGCGTTCCACGGCGGAGCGGGCGGACTCGGGCCCGCCCAGCCACACCCCGGTCCCCGCGACGTACACGCCTTCCCACCGCATGGGAACTCCTCTCCTGGACCGTCGGTCCGGGTCAGGCCGGGCCGACGGTCTGCCGGCGCAGCGCCGACACCACCCGCCACAGCGCGGCGGGGGTGGCGAAGGTCGCGGTCACCAGTGCGGTGTCGGGTACGGCGATGCCGTACGCCGACTCGACCCGCACCAGCACCTCCACCATGGCGAGCGAGTCGAGCCCCGCCGCCTTGAGACTGCTGTCGGGCAGCAGCGGGCCCTTGGCGCGCAGCCGGGGCAGAACCTCGTGGAGCAGGGTCTCGAAGGTTCCGTCCCAGGGCGGTTCCCCGGTGGCGGCGGTCCGCTCCGGTGCGCCGGATGAGGTGTCGGTCATGGCGTTGGTGTCCTCCGTGCTCGTTCCGGTGAGCGGTTCGACCGTGTGGCGCCGCAGCTCCAGCCGGGTGGCGGAGACGGTCGCGCCGCCGTCCACCAGCACCTCGGCCGGCGCCGGGTGGCCGAGGAATCCCAGCAGGCTCGCCGACAGCCCGTAGGCGCCGACATGGGGGAAGACCAGCAGATCCCCGGGGCGCACCCCGGGCAGGTCGGCGGCGCGCGCGAGCACGTCCGCCGGGGTGCACAGGGGGCCGGCGAGGGTCACCGTCGCCGGCTCCCCCGCAGGGTCGGGGCCAGGTTCGGCTCCGGGGCCGGGGGGCAGCGGCCGGGCCGACAGCGGCAGCAGCCGCCCCAGCCCCGACAGCCCGCCGAGGTGGTTGATCCCCGAGTCCAGAACCGCGTAGTCGCTGCCCCGGCTGTGCTTCACATCGGTGACGGTGACCACCAGCCGGCCGCTGTCCCCGACCAGATACCGCCCCGACTCGAAGGCGATGACCGGCTCGCCGTCGCGCCAGCCCGGCAGCCACTCGTCCAGCACCCCGGCCAGTACCGTCCGCAGCCCCCGGTAGAGGGGCCGTTCGCCCGGCGTCGCGTACGGGGCGGCGAACCCGCCCCCCAGATCGAGCAGATGGAGCGGGATGCCCAGCTCGTCCCGGAGCCGGGCCGCGGTGCGCACGCTCTGCGCCAGCTCGGCCGCGAGCCCCTCCTCGTCGCGGGCGTTGGTCAGCGGGAAGAAGTGCGTCCCGACGATCCGGGTGCCGGGCGCGAGCAGCCGCCCGCGCTCCGCCGCCAGCCCGTCCGGGTCGAAGCCGAACTGCGAGGGCCCGCCGGTCATCCGCAGCCCCGCCTGGCCGGGCGCGCCCGCCGCGTTGATCCGCAGCACACAGTCGGCGGTGACACCCCGCGCCGCCGCCGCGCGGCCGATGCGCTCCAGATCACCGAAGGACTCGGCGGAGAAGGTGCGCATCCCCGCCGCCACCGCCTCGTCCAGCTCGGCCCGCACCTTCCCCGGGCCCGAGTACATCAGCTCCGCCGCCGGATGGCCCGCCTCCAGCGCCGCGGCCAGCTCCCCGCGCGAGGTCACCTCGGCACGGGCGCCGCCCCGGCGCAGCTCGGCGACCAGACCGGGGTGCGGATTGGCCTTGAGCGAGTAGTAGACCCGGCTCGGCTGGGGCAGGGCCGCCCGCAGATCCTCCAGCGCGGTCCGCACCCTGGCCAGGTCGTAGAGGTACAGCGGGGAGCCGTACCGCTCGACCAGCCGCCGTTCGACGGTGGTGGTCCGGTCAGTCGCCATCGCTCTCCTCCTCCACGAGCCGCCTGCGCAGCTCCTTGCGGTCGGTCTTGCCGTTGGGGGTGAGCGGCAGGGCGTCCAGCACCCGGCACTCGTCCGGCACCTTCGCGGCCTCCAGCCGCTCGCCGAGGCGGGCCAGCACCTGTTCGCCGCCGAGCGAACCGCGCTCGCACACGGCGAAGAGCACCATGTCGCGGCCGTCCCCGGGGGCCAGCAGCGCGGCGTCCCGCACCCCGTCGATGTCGAGCGCGGCGGCCTCGATCTCCACACAGCTCATCCGCGAGCCGCGCCGTTTGAACAGATCGTCCCGGCGGCCCTGGAAGTAGACGTGCCCGTCCTCGTCGAGCCGGCCGTAGTCCCCGGTGTGCAGGGTCACCGCCCCGCCGGGCCCCTCGCGCCGGAAGCGCAGCGCCGTCGCCTCGGGCGCGCGCCAGTAACCCGCCATCACATGCGGCCCGCGCACCACCAGCTCGCCGACCGCGTGCGGCGGGAGCGGTTCGCCGTCGTCGCCGAGGACCAGTACCTCGGTGCCCGGCAGCGCGGTGCCGACCGAACCCGGGCGCGCCAGATCGCCGTCGGGCTCCAGGATCGTGATCCGCTTGCACTCGGTGGTGCCGTACATCGGCGCCACGGCCGCGCCCGGGAACGCCTCCCGCAGCGAGGCGATCAGCGGCGCGTTCAGCGCGGCCCCGGTGTTGGTGAGGAGCCGGACCCGGGTGGGCCCCGGGTCGCGGGCGGCGAGCCGCACCAGCAGCTCGCCCAGCGACGGTACGAGCGGGACGACGGTCGCCCGGTGATCGCGGGCGAAGCCCAGCAGCCGGGCGTGGCTGTCCGCGCCCGAGAGCAGCAGCTCCGCCCCCGCCCACGCGGTGAGCAGGATCTGGAAGAGGCCGTAGTCGAAGGAGAGCGGCACGGCGGTGAGCACCACATCGTCCCGGGTGTAGCGCAGCCGGGCCGCGATGGCCCGCGCGGCGAACGCCACCGGCCCGTGCGGACAGGCCACCGCCTTCGGCGCCGAGGTGGAGCCCGAGGTGTAGATCAGCAGGGCCAGCCGGTCGGCGGGCACCTCCCGCTCGGTACGCGACGCGGGGTCGGCCGGGCCCGTCGCGGCCAGCTCCCCGGCGACGACGACCGGCACCCCGGCCGGCCAGAACAGCCCCTCCGTACCCGTCCGTTCCTCCTCGTCGGCCACGATCAGCGAGGGCTCGGAGTCGGCCAGCACGGCCGAGAGGTGAAAGGCCTTCATCCCGGGGTTCACCGGCACCAGGACCGCGCCGCGCCGCCAGGTGCCGTACAGCACGGCGGTGAACTCCCGGACGCTGCCGATCCGGGCCAGCACCCGGTCGCCGGGCCGGATGCCGCAGCCGTCGAGCACCCGGGCGAAGGAGTCGGCCGCCGCGTCGAGTTCGGCGTAGGTCCACCCGCCCCTGCGGTCCCGGACCGCAGGGGCGCCGGGCCACCGGGCGGCGGCGGCCGTCAGGAACACCTCGGCCGCGTTCGCCACCCGGGGGGCGGTTTCGGTGCCGGCGGCGTTGTCGATCAGTGCCGGCGCGGGGACGGCACTCGCGGCGGTGGCGGTCACGGCCGCTCCTCCCGGTGGTCGTCGGCGGCGGCCGGGAAGCCCCAGGCCGGTGCGGTGGTGATCTCCAGCACCGCACAGCTGGCGGTGCCGGGCCCGGCGGAGAGCACCAGCACCCGGTCGCCCGGGGCCAGCAGCCCCCGCTCGGTCAGATCGTTGAGCGCCGCGAACTGGTCGCCCGCGCCCAGGTGCCCGGTGCGCCGGCCGAACTCCCAGGTGGTGCGCTCCTCGTCGACCCCCAGCAGCTCCTCGGCCTGCCACCGCGTCTTGCTGCGGCCCCCGGTGGGGATTACCACCCGGGCGAGCCGCGAGCGCTCCGTACCGGACTCGGCCAGGGCGTCGTCCACCGCGCCCCCGACCATCGCGACCAGCCGGTCGGTCGCCTCGCGGATATTGCCGTGCGCGCGCAGATAGTGGACGAACCGGGCGGCGTGGTCGTACGGCTCCCCGGTGGGCAGCGGGGTCGGTCCGGAGCCCCGGGCCAGCGCCTCCATCCGGTTGTCGGCGCGGGTCGCCGTCGACAGCAGCCGGGCGAAACCGGTCCGGTTGGAGAGCACCAGCGCGGTGCCGCCGTCCGCGTACACCAGACCGGGCTCCGCGCGCCAGCGGTCGATCAGCGGCGCGCCGAAGCGGTCGGCGGTGGTGAGCACGGCCGCGGCGGCGCCGGACTCGGCGGTCAGATGCCGGGCGGCCAGGTCCACCGACGCGACGGCGGCGTTGCACTCCTGCCTGACCTCGAACGCCGGCACCCCCGAGCGCACCGCGTGATCGGCGATGTACGACGCGACCGGCCACATCGTCTGGCCCTGGAACCAGACGTAGTTGTGCAGCAGCAGCGCCACGGAGTCCGGGTCCAGCCCCGACCGCTTGAGCGCGGTGGTGGCCGCCTGGACGGCCATGTCGGGCGGGGAGACGCTCTCCTCGGCGATCCGCACGGACAGCAGGCCGTCGGCCTCGAACTGCTCCGGGTCGTAGTGACCCGCCGCCACGGCGGCGCGGGCGGGATACGGCTCGGGGAGCCAGGCACCCGTTCCCGCCACATAAACGCTTTCCCAGCGCATGGTTCTCCCATCGTCGGTGGGCGCTCCCCGGACGGCGCCGGCGGTACCCGCCGTGCGGCCGTGCCGCGCGTCCGGGGAACGGCCCTCGCGGGGATCGTGGGGGCTGCCGCTTTCGTCCGGCTAAAAGCCGCCGGCGCCCCCGTGCGCGGGCACACCGGGAGGGCGGCGCGCCGTGCGGCGGCGCCGCCCCCGGGGCCGGCTCAGCGAGCGGCGGCGGGCTCCGGCCGGGCGGGCCGGCCGGGCGCCGCGCCCCCGGGCACCGCCAGGGAGCGGGCCAGGAACACCACCCCGAGCACCAGCACCAGCGGCACACACATCGCCAACCGGTACGACACGGCCGTACCGACCGCCCCCACCAGCGGCGGCCCCAGCAGAAAGCCCACGTAGTTGAAGAGGTTGACCCGTGCGACGGCGGTGTCGGGGGCTCCGGGCAGCGTTCGCGCGCCCACCGTGAAGACCTGCGGGATGATCACGGAGAGCCCGGCGCCGAGCACCCCGAACCCGAGCACCCCCGCCCACGGCCCCGGCGCCGCCGCGAGCACGGCGAAGCCGGCGGACGACACCACCGCGCCCGTCCGCACCACCGCGGCGGCTCCCCACCGCCGCACGGCCAGATCGCCGAAGCCCCGGCCCAGCAGGGTCGCCGCCATGTAGAGGGCGTACGGGACGGTGGCCAGCGCCTCGGAACCGCCCAGCGTGTCGCGGACGAACGTGGCGCTCCAGTTGGCCGCGGTGGAGTCGGCGACCACCGCGATCGTCAGGATCAGCCCGAGCGGCAGCAGCGGACGCCACGGCACCCGCCGGCCGCCGGCGGGACGCGTCCGCGCCGGGGCGGGGGCGGTGCTCCCACCGGGCCCGGGGGACAGCCGCCGCCCGGCGGCCACCGCCGCCGGCAGCAGCACCAGCACCGGGACCGTGTACACGGCCGCGAGCGGGAAGCCGCCGCGGGCACCCGCCCACGCCAGCGCCGCGCCCACGATCCCGCCGAGGCTGGACGCGCCGTGGAAGCGCAGCATGATGCTGCGGCCGTAGCGGCGCTCCAGCTCCACGCCCGTCATGCTCTGAACGGCCTCCAGCGCGCCCGCGAGCAGGCCGAAGACCGCGAGGCAGAGGACCAGTTGCCACAGGGACCGGCCCACGCCGACCCCGACCAGGGTCAGACAGATCACCGGCTGGACCACCCGGATCACGGTGGACGGCGGGAAGCGGCGCACCACCCGGGCGACGGCGAGCGTGCCGACGCCCGCGAGCACCGGGACGGCGGCGAGGAGGAGGGGGAGGTCGGCGCCGGTGAGGTGGTAGCGGTCGCGGATGGCGGGGATGCGGGTCACCAGCAGGGCGAAGACCACGCCGTGGACGAAGAAGACGAGCAGCAGTGCCGCGCGGGCCTGCCGGAGCCGGGCCGGGATCGCCATGGCGGGTCCCACCGCCCTTCGGTCGGGCCGCCCCGGGGGTGGGGTGGCGTCGGCGCGACGGTAGGGAGTGCGGCTGAAGCCCGGCTAGAGCCGCTGCGCGGGGGCCGCCTGTTTTAGCCCCCCTTCAGCCCCCGCCCGCACCCTGCGACCACCCCACTCATGGGCCGGCCCCGGAACCCCCGCGCCTCAATCGCCGGCGGGGCTGAACCACCCAGCCTGTCTGGGGCGCCTCCCGGAGGCAGCTCCGGGGGGGTTTGAGGACGGACCTGTGCGACAGGTGCCCGCATGGTGCGGGCCACGGTCGGGGGCCGGCCCCCGAACCCCCGCGCCTCAATCGCCGGCGGGGCTGGGTTTGCTCAGG
>NZ_JBEOYB010000130.1:0-11055 GCF_040296845.1 Streptomyces sp. NPDC001985 | reverse complement strand
ATGTCGGTCGCCGTCCTCGGGCTGATCGCGGTCGTCGGCCACCTCTGGTCCATCGGCGAGCAACTGCTCACCGAGGACCGTCCACCGGCTCCTGCGTCGGCCCCGGACGACATCCGGCATGGGGCCGACACCCCCTGATCGAGCCGGACCGACGAGGGGGCGCCTCCGACGGACCGGCGCGCTCAGTGACTCCGGGATGCGGAGTGTCAGCTCCAGTTTCACTCGGCAGAGTGGTGGGCGTCGTCCGGGGCTGATGCGGGGCCGGGCGGGCGGTCATCGGCCCGGAGTTGAGCCGCTGTCTCCCATCCGTGGCCGATCATCGAGAGGACGCAGATGGTGGCGACGACCCAGGCGCCGAAGTCGTCGGGTGGGCGGGTGATCCGCTGGGTGTGTGGGAACCAGGGCATCAGGTCCGCCTCTTCCGGGGGTGGCGGACATCGGTGGTGCCGGTGCGGGTTCCGCTCTTCTCGTCCGCCAGGGCCTGGTCGACGTGGGCCCGGGCGGTGTCCTCGTCCAGGTTGGCGGGGAGCGGGTGGGTGACGGGGGTGAGGCGCACCCGGCGGGTGGGTGGGCGTGGCTCTCCCAGGCGTCGGTGATGCCGGGGACGGGCAGCCGGGTCTGGTGGATGTCGAGGAGCCATGCCTCGTCATGACGCGGAACGGTGAGGGACGGGTGGACGGCGGGCGTGTACCCGTCGTCGGGCCAGATGGACAGACCGGCGACCGCGAGCTTGTGCCACGCGTCCACGAACCCGCCCCGGGGCTTCGTTCACTTCAAGCAGCAGCGTTTCTCTGTCGAATGGGGCAGCAGTTGGCGATCTTGAGGCTCGTGGATGACCAGGAGAAATGACGGCAGTGAGACGCGGAAGCGTGTCGCGGTGTTGACGCGTTGGCCGGTCTGGCCGTGTTGATTAATGCGGACGCTCGGGTGCCACCACTGACATGATCGATGCATGAAAGTACTTGTGATCGGGGCGACCGGAACGGTCGGCAGTGCTGTCGCCGGCGCGTTAGAGCATTCCCATCAGGTCGTGAAGGCTTCGCGTCGCGGCCCGGTGAAGGTGGATCTGGAAGATCCTTCCTCTCTGGACGCGCTCCTCGGCGAGGTGCCAGACCTCGACGCGGTGGTGTGCTGTGCCGCCGGCGGCCCGCTGGTGGATGTGGCGTCAGCGACGGATGACGAGTTCGCGGCCGGAATGCGGGGCAAGCTCTTGGGGCAGGTTGCGCTGGCCCGGCGAGCCGTGCGTCATCTTCGCGACGGCGGTTCCGTCACGCTGACTGGAGGCACCTTCTCCGCTCCGCTTGCCGGCGGGTCGCTGGGCGCTCTCATCAACTCTGGTCTGGAGGGCTTTGTCGGCAATGTGGCTGGTGAGCTGCCGCGGAGCCTGCGCATCAATCTCATCAGCCCCGGATGGATCAAGGAGACTCTGGAAGGCATGGGGGCGGACTCGGCTGGCGGTACTCCCGTCTCCGAGGTGGCCCGTGCGTATGTGGAGGCCGTGGAAGGAACAGCGCAGGGCCAGACCATACGTCCGTAACTGCCAGGTGAGGGCGGCGGGCCGTCGGGACAGAACCCGCAGGAGTCAGCCGGTCGCGGCAGGCTCTTCTGCTCGGGCCCGTGTGCTGGCGAGGCGGTAGGAGTCGGTGCCGGTCTCGATGATCGTGCCGTTGAAGGTCAGGCGGTCGACGATGGCTGCGCAGAGGCGGGGGTTCGTGAACGTCTTGGTCCAGCCGCCGAAGGACTCGGTGGAGGCGATCGCGACGCTGTTCTTCTCCTCGCGTCCCGGGTGCCCCGGCCTGCCCGGGGGCGTGGCTCAGGACTGCGCCGGGGGCGCGAGGGTGGCGGCGCCGGTCAGCAGCAGCTGCTGGCGCGCGCACCGGAGCATGCGGGTGGCGGAGCCGGGGTCCGCCGCCGTCGGCGCGGAGTCCGCGGGAGCGACCAGCAGCCAGGGAACGGACCCCGTGACGTCCGGCTCCACCCATGCCCTGACCAGGAGACCGCGCTCGGGCAGGTCCTCCGGCTGGCGCACTCGGACCGCGATCTGCCGGAGTTCCCGCGGCGGGGCGGGCGCCCGCCGCGACGACGAGGCGGCGTCAGCCCTGCGGGGTGCCCTTCTCCCGCGCGGCGCGCTCCCTCTTGGCGCGGGCGATCCGCTCGGCGGACACCCGCTTCCGGGCCTCCGCGCTCTCCAGCTCGTACCCGACAGGGGTCACACCGAAGTTGCAGGTCCCGCACACGTAGCCACCGCGAGGGCCCGCCAGGCCGGAGAGGTTGTGGCAGTTCTCGCACCGTACGCGGTGGTACGTGAAGCCGCCGGGCTGGGGCTCGCGGGACGTGTGGCAGGCCGGGCAGACCCACTGATCGCCCCGCTGCTCCAGCGACGCCCCACAGCCGGGGCAGTTGGCCTGAGCCATGCGACACATCCCATCCGGAGGCCGGCACCGAGTGCCCAGTCTCCGCCAGGAGCGCCGACTTGGCCACCGGCGGTCAAGCACGTGAGCGCCCTCCCCGGGGAACACAGCGACGCGCTTCCCCGGACCGGAGCCGGGGACGCGGCCCGCCGTCCACGGAACCGCCTCGCGGTTCACGCTCCTCTTGAGGGCAGAGGCCGAAGGCCGCCTCGACGCCGACAACTCCTGGCCCAACGGGCCTTGGAAGGAAGGCTCTTGGTGCGGTGAGGTGCTCCGCCCGGTCCCGGTGGACAGCTGACTGGATGTCAGTGGGGAGCCGTACGCTTTCATCATGCGCAGAGGTGTGATCAGTCGAGACGGTGTCCTCAAGGCTCTGGCGGAGTATGACGATCTGGGGCAGGACAGGTTTCTCGCCCAGTACGGATACAGGCCGGCGACCGGATACCTCCTCCTGCACGAGGAACGGACCTATGACTCGAAGGCCATCGCCGGAGTGGCTCACAAGTTCGATCAAGGGCGGGCGCTGAGGCCGGACGAACTGATCGGCGGAAGGTCCCACGCCGCCAAGTGGCTGTCCCGGCTCGGCTTCACCATTCGTTCGTCGCGGAGCCCTGACTGGACTCGTGACGAGATCATCCTTGCCTGCGCCCTGGCCATGGCCAACGGTTGGAAGCGTCTGGAGTTCGACGACCCCCGTGTGATCGAGCTGTCCGCGCTGCTGCAGACCATGCCGATCCACCCTGTGGAACTGCGTAACGAGCTGTTCCGGAACCCCAACGGCGTCGCCCGCAAAACGGTCGACATCACGTCCCGGCACCCTGACTACACGGGCAAGCCCACGAACGGCAACGCGCTGGATGTCGCCGTCATGAACGACTTCCTCGCCCGCCCGGCCGAGATGTCGGAGGTGGCCCGGCGGATTCGCCAGGGCCTTGGAGCAGGAGAGTTCCAGGACCTGCTGCCCGAGGCCGAGGAAGAGGACTACAGCGCCCCCGAGGGCAGGCTGCTGCTCAGCCTGCACCGGAGCCGGGAGCGGAACAAAGGGTTGCGCAAGAAGAAGATCGATGCAGTGCTGGGCCAGGGCGGTCGGCTCGCGTGCGAGGCGTGCGGCTTCGATTTCGAGCGGGTCTACGGCGACCGTGGAAGCGGGTACATCGAGTGCCACCACGTGGTTCCTCTGCACGAGGCCGGCGAGAGCCGGACCAAGCTCAGCGATCTTGCCCTCATTTGCGCCAACTGCCACCGCATGATCCACCGGCGTGCGCCATGGCCGACCCCAGGCGAACTGCGGGCCTCCATAGAGCAGAAGCAGGCGGTTGACGCGCGTGCGGCGGGAACCGTGGCCCGACCGCGCGGGGCAGCGGAAGCAGCACACGCCGAACCAGTGATCTGAACTCGGCCGCGGTCCGTTCCCGACAGTCCCGGTGCGGTCGGCCCGTCCGCGCTGGGTACGCCACGGAGACACCGCCCGGCCCCGGTCCTCCGAGGCGTCGCCGACGGACGCGGAACCGGGGCTCTTCCCCGGGGCGTCGCCCTGGCTGAGGGGTCGGCCTCCGTTCGGCGTGGCCCCTGTGACAGAAAGGACCGGCACATGATCGGTACTCTCCGGAGCAGTGCGTTCTGGCTGGCCGTCACCATCGTCTCGCTGACCGTCGCCACCGTGCTGCGCGGCGACAGCGACTGGCTGCCGGTCGCGCTCTGGATCTTGTGGCCCCTGGTGGCCGTGCTCGCCGTCGCCATCGCCGTTCTGCACCGGGCGGGAGCCGAGTAGCCCGGCGGAAACCGCCCCTCCCGTGCGAGCGGGAGGGGCGTTTTTGTGCGCCGGGGGAGACTTGGGGCGGGTTTGCGGTGTAGTTGCCCGGAACCGGGGGCGTCGGGAGGGGAGTGCGGGGGTGTGGCCGGGCATTCATTCTTCGGTCGGTACCGGTGGAGGAGAGAGAGGACAGTGCCATGGAGCCCTGGACGCTGAGCGAGTGCGACCACGAGTGGGTCGGATGGAGCGAGAAGCAGCGGTGCCGCAAGTGTGGTGCCACGCAGCGCTGAACCCGCGTCGATGATGGGAGGGCGCCGGGTACGGTGCCCTCGCCCGTGAGGGGAGGAACCCATGTCCGAGCGCGTCGACTGGCATCGACTCCCTTTGGCGCTCCGGGTGGCCGTGGAGCGGGAGACCGGGGCGGTCACGGCGGCGGTGGTGGTCGTGGAGGGGCTCAACTGCTCCCTCGCGCTGGCGGTTCACACGGAGCGGTACGGGCGGCTCTTCCTGAAGGGCGTGCGGGAGGACGACACGGACGGGGTCGCCGCGCTGCGGTGCGAGGTGGCGCTGAACCGTACCGTCGCGGGGGTCGGGCCGGTGATCCGGCACAGCGTGCGGGCGGCGGGGTGGTTCTGTCTCGCCTTCGTCCACATCGACGGCCGGCACGCCGAACTCGGGCCCGGTACGGGCGACCTGGCGCGGGTCGCCGCCGTACTCGGCCGGATGGCCCTGCTGCGGCCCCCGCCGGGCGTGCCCGTGCCGCGCCTCGTGGAGCGGTTCGCCGCGCATCTGCTGGACGGTGAGGCGGAGCGGCTCTCGGGCGGCACCCTGCTGCACACCGACACCAACCCCCACAACATCATGGTCGGCCACGCGGGCGGGGAGTCCTATGTCATCGACTGGGCCATGCCCGCCGTCGGCCCGGCCTGGGTCGACCCCGCGTACACGGCCGTACGGCTCCTGGAGTGCGACCAGCCGGCGGAGGTCGCGCTCGCCTGGCTCGCCGGCTTCCCGAGCTGGCGGGCGGCCGACCGGGCGGCCGTCGAGACCTTTGTGGACGTGACGTGCCGGCACTGGACCGCCACCGTCGGGGAGCGCGGGGCCGAGCCCAGCAACGCCCGCTTCCGTGTGCTGCTGGGCCGGGTCTGACCCACGGGCCGGTGGGCCGGTGGACCGGTCGGCTGGTGGAGGGCCCGGCGGCCTCACGCGTCCAGCCAGGAGCGCCGGTCGCGGGCCACCGCGAAGATCTCGGCGACGCGCTCCGGGGTGAGGGCCCCCGACAGACAGGCCAGGGCGGAGACCTGGCGGTCCTGGTAGATCCGTATCCCGGCGCCGGACGAGGTCACCCGCAGCTCGGTCACGCCCACGAAGACCAGGACCGGCTCGACCGGGATGTCGAAGCCGCAGAACCGCTCCAGGACACGGCGGACCCGCCGGGCCTCGGCGCGGCTCCTGGCCGGGTAGGGGCGGGGGCGCCCGCCCGCGATCCGTACCGCGTCGTCGCCGACCTCGACGGCCTTGCGGTCGTGGTGCTTGGTGTTGACGCAGAAGACCCCGCCGGGACCGATCAGCAGATGGTCGATGTCCACGTCGCGGGGGAGCGGCACCGAGTGCAGCACCTGCCAGCCGTGCCGCCGGAACCGGTTCAGCTCGGCCCCCACCCGGCGCTCGCCTGCCAGGCCCTTGCGCCAGGAGTCCCAGGTGGAGGGGCGGCGCAGAAGGCGGGCGAGGGCGCGTTCCAGCAGGCCGGGGCCGGATGCGGCGAGCAGGGCGCGCAGGGCCGCGCCCGGCGGGTGGGCGCTGAGGTCGTTCTCCGGGGTCAGGGGAGGAAGGGGCAGCCGGGGGCGGGGGGACCCGGGGGCCGCGGCGGGGGCGCCCGGGGTGTGCCGGGCGAGCGCGTCGAGGACCGCGTCGCGGTAGCTCGGCCGCAGCAGCGTGATCCGGCCGGTCCCGCGGTCCGCCCAGGCGACCGCGGTGCCGTCCGGCAGATTCACATAGAGGCGGTCGTGCCCGAACCGCTTCCACGAGGTGACTCTCAGCTCCTCCACCGGACCGGACCCCCTGTGCCGTAGCGTTCCGTGCCGCTATGGCAGCAGCCCGGCACCATGGCTCACAAGACCGCGTCCGAGGCACACTGAAAGCATGTGCCGCAGTATCAAGACCCTCCGCCCGCCCGTCCTCCCCGAAGAGGCCACCGAGGACGACATCCGCGCCGCCGCACTTCAGTACGTACGGAAGGTGTCCGGTTTCCGGGCGCCCGCCGCGCACAACCGCGAGGTGTTCGACCGGGCCGTCGACGAGATCGCGGAAGCCACCCGTGCGCTCCTCGACGGTCTGGAGATCCGGGGCGCCGGCCACGCCCGCACTCCCCACACGGCAGAAGCCTGAGACCACGGGTCTCAGGACGGGGGAGGGACGGGAGCGGCTCGCTCAGGCGTCGGCGCAGGCCGCCGCGGGAGCCGCGGCCGGTGTTCGCCGCATGACATAGGCCGCGAGCGCGCCACCGGCGAAGAGCGCCAGTACGGAGACCGAGGCGCCGACCCAACTGGCACCCAGCCACTGGCCGCCGAAGTAGCCGAGCCCCACGCTGTATCCGGCCCAGGCCACACCGGCCAGGGCCGACCAGGGCAGGAACTCCTTCACCTTGCGGTGGGCCGCCCCCGCGCCCAGCGAGACCACCGAGCGGCCGGCCGGCGCGAAGCGGGCGATCACCACCAGGGCGCCGCCGCCCCGGTTGAGGGTGGCGCCGAGCCGGGCCTGTGCGCTGGTGAGCCTGCGGGACTTGGCGATGGCGCGGTCGAAGCGGTCCCCGCCGCGCCGGGCCAGCCGGTAGGCGACCAGATCGCCGAGCACGGAAGCGGTGGCCGCGCACAGCACCAGGACCAGCAGCGAGGGAACCTCGCGCGGCACCTGGTCGGCCGCGCCCGCGACCGTGGCGGTGGTGGTGCCGGCCGCGGCGGCGGTCGCCGCCGTGATCACCAGCACTCCGCTCGGCAGCACCGGCAGAAAGACGTCGAGGAGTACGGAGAGGGCCACCACCGCGTAGATCCAAGGGCTGCCGGTCAGCGGCCCCAGACTCTCTAGCACCTTGACTCTCCCCGTTTTCGTGGACGTGCCGCGACGTTGGAGGCGGTCGGTTGTGGCGGCGGTAACAGCTGTACAGCGTACGCCGGAGGTTTGCCGAGAGATCACCCGGGGGTCGCTGATGTTGTGATCATCACTTTCTTCCCTGAATTCCCGCTTGTGCGCCGCCAGGCCGCGTCACAGGGCGCCGGCGGGAGGGGGCCGGGTGGCCACAGGGCGGAGCGCCCGGACCCGCGGTGGCGGATTCGGGCGCTCCGGATGTGCTGTGCGCGCCCGGGCGTGGGGGGACGGGCGCGCGGTGATCAGGCGGTGACACCCGCCGACTGCCGCTCCTCGCTGGGGGCGGTCCGCCGGGCGCTCTCCTTGTTCTGGCTGTTCCGGTTGTTCCGGTTGTTCCGGTTGTTCTGGGAGTTGCCGCTGTTCCGCGAGCCGAACAGCTTGTCCAGGGCGAGGGCGCCGGGGCCGGTGAAGACCAGCAGCAGGAAGGTCCAGCAGAAGAGCGCCGCGGCCTCGCCGCTGTTCTCCATCGGGAAGAGGCCCTCCGACTGGTGGTTGACGAAGTAGGCGTACGCCATCGAGCCGGAGGAGATGAACGCGGCGCTGCGGGTGCCGACGCCGAGCATCACCAGTCCGCCGCCGACGAGCTGGATCACCGCCGCGTACCAGTTGGGCCAGGCGCCGGTCTCGACGGTGCCGCCGCCGAAGACGCCGAAGAGCGAGGCCGCGCCGTGGCAGGCGAAGAGCAGTCCGATGACTATCCGGAATGCTCCGATCACATACGGCTGGGTCCGGTCGAGCTGGGAGGTCAACGAGGTGTTGGCCATGGGGGGCTCCTGTGTGTGGGGGGTTGCGACTGCTGCCCCCAAGCTAGGGAGACCCGAAATTACTTGCAAGTTCAACATTCGATTGAGGGGTGTTTCTCATCCGAATCTCATACCGGCCCGTCCGGAACCGCCCCTCCCGGGACCCCGCGCGGCGCTGCCCGCCCCGCCGGGGGGCGCGGGCTCAACCCCCGTTCAACCCCCGCTCAGCTCCCGTTCAACCCCCGCTCAGCTCCCGCTCGTCCACGGTCACCAGCCGCCGTCTCTCCGCCGGCCCGCCCTTCCCTCCGCCCTTCCCTCCGTCCGTCCGCGCCTGGTCCAGCCGCAGCCGGGCCGCCCGCCCCCGCAGCGTCAGCGTCATCAACTGATTGCCGAACCACGGACCGCCCGTGCGCTTCCAGCGCACCGGCGGCGGCTCAGCGCGGGCGTGCCGGGCCAGCAGCCGTCCCCACGCCCTGCTCACCCCGCTCCAGCCGAAACGGAATCCGACTTCGAGCACGCGCGGGATGGAGTTGTGCACGGGGGAGCAGGTCAGCTGGAGCACCCGGGACACCGGCCCGCCCGGGCCGCGCCAGGAGGGCTCGGCGATGTACGCGTGGTGCACGTCGCCGGAGAGGACGCAGATGGTCGCCGGCGCGTCGGGACCGCTGCCGGCCTCCGAGATCAGCCGGGCCAGCTCCGCGAAGGAGTCGGGGAAGGCGGCCCAGTGCTCCAGATCGGCCCTTCTGCGGATGCCCTCGCCGAGCCGCGCCCAGCGCTCGCCCCGGTCGCCCCGGCACAGCGCCGCGTTCCACCCCTCGGCGTCGTGGATCAGCGGAGGGAGCAGCCAGGGCAGCGAGCTGCCGATGAGGAGATGATCGTACGAACCCGGGTCGGCCAGGGCCTGTTCGCGCAGCCAGCGGGCCTCGCCGGCGTCGAGCATCGCGCGGCGGTCCTCGTCGAGCACCCGGGCGGCCCGGGTGTCGGCCATCAGCAGCCGGGTGCGGCCGAAGTCGCGGCGGTAGCTCCAGCGCACGGCGGCCGGGTCGGCGTCCGCGAGGGCGGCGAAGGCGCGCAGGTCGTCGGTGCCGTCCTCGGCGGCCAGGACCGCCGCGAACAGCGGGTCCGCCGCCAGCTCGGCGGGGGTGAGATTGCCCAGGTGCTGATAGACCCAGTACGACATCAGCCCGCTCAGCAGCCGCTCCCGCCACCAGGGCTTCTCCCGCATCCCGGCCAGCCAGGCGGCGCTGGTGTTCCAGTCGTCGATGAGGTCGTGATCATCGAAGATCATGCAGCTGGGGACGGTGGAGAGCAGCCAGCGGACCTCGGGGTCGAGCCAGGACTCGTCGTACAGCCGCGTGTACTCCTCGTAGTCCGCGACCTCCGCGCCGGGCGGGCGGTCCAGATCGCGGCGGCCGGCCAGCCAGGCGCGGGTGGCCCCGGAGACCTCGTCCGCGTACACCTGGTCGCCGAGGAGTAGCAGCACATCGGGGCGGTCGGCCGACGGGTCGGCGGCGAGCCGGGCCGCGAGGGTGTCCAGCGCGTCCGGGCCCACCGGGTCGTGCTCGCCCTCGGGCTTGGCCGCCCAGCGGCAGGAGCCGAACGCGACGGTGAGCGCCGTGTCCGGTGCGCCGGGGACCGTGATCGTCGAGGGCGGGAAGCCGGAGTCCGGCAGCGGCCAGACCCGGTCGCCGTCGAGGAACACCTCGTACGCCGTGGTGGTGGCGGGGGTCAGCCCGGCGACCGTCACCAGCGCGTAGTGGTGGCCGGCGATCCGGAAGGTGGGGGCGGAGCCGCCCGCGCCGTCCGCGCAGCGGACCTCGGCCGTGCACGCGCGGCCGGTCTCGACCCAGACGGTGGCGGTGCCGCCGCCCTCCGTGCCGCCGCTCTCCGTGCCGGCGTACCGCAGCAGTGGTCCCAGGCGAAGCCCGGCCGGCTCGGTCATGGTCCGTCCTCCTCCGTCGCCCCGTACGGTACGGAACGACGGAGGAGTGCGGCGGGTTCCGGCCGGGAGTGTGTCAGCAGCCGTTCAGGGTGGACTGGAGGGCGTTCTTCTCGGCCTGGTCGAGGGTCATGGCGTAGTGGTGCTTCACCTGGACCCACATCCGGGCGTAGGCGCAGACGTACGAGGTGCGCGCGGGGAGCCATTCGGCCGGGTCCTTGTCGCCCTTGGCCTGGTTGACGTTGTCGGTGACGGCGATCAGCTGCGGGCGGGCGAGGTCGTTGGCGAACGCCTGCCGCTGTGCGGTGGTCCAGCCGCCGGCACCGGAGCGCCAGGCCTCGGCGAGCGGCACGATGTGGTCGATGTCGACATCGGACGCGGCGCTCCAGGTGGCTCCGTCGTACTCGGAGTACCAGCTGCCGCTGACCGCCGCGCAGCTGCTGTTCTGGACCACGTTCACACCGTCGCGCTTGAGGACGACCTCGCGGGTGTTGCAGGCGCCCGACTGGGTCGACCAGTGGGGGAACTTGTCGCGGCTGTAGCCGCTGGACGAGCCCTCGGCCCGCACGGTGAGCTGGGCGAGATAGGCGCGCGCGGTGGCGGCGCTGACCGGGGTGGGCGGGGCGGCCTGGGCGGCGGGGGCGGTGGCCAGCAGTCCGGTGACGGCGAGTGCGGCGGTCGCGGCGAGGGCGGTGACGCGCCGGGTGGCCCGGCCGGTGCGAGGGGTGCGGCCGGGGTGGTCGTGGCCGGTGTGGTGCGGACCGGCGGGGCGACGCGCGTAGATTCCGGGCATGCGAACTCCTGTGTCCTGGAGGGGGTGTGGCCGTCGGCTGGCACGGCCAGGCTTGCGGGGCCCGGTGTCGGCGCGGTGGGCTCCAGGTAACAGGGTGACGACATGGACACGACAGATCAAGTGTTCTGATGGACGGACACATTCCGGTGGAGGGGCGGAGGTTGCCGGTGCGGCGCCCGGGGAGCGGCCGGGCGCCGTGGGCGGGCCGTGCGCACGGCGGGGTGGGGGCGCGGCGGGGCGCGGGGGCGGGGCCGCCGGCGGGTGCGCCGGCC
>NZ_JBEOYB010000129.1:0-11063 GCF_040296845.1 Streptomyces sp. NPDC001985 | reverse complement strand
GGGGCCCCGCGGACCCGGCCCGGGTCTTTCTGTCGGCGGGGGGCGGGGGCCCCCCCCCCCCCCCCACCGCGCCTCGCCGCGCTGTCGTCCGTCGCCGACGCTCCGCGTGGGCTCCCTCCTCCGCCTCGCGATCCACGGCACCGGACCCCGCTCACCGATCCGGCCCGATCCGAGAGAAACTCCCCAGGCCCGTCAGTAGGGCACCCCGCCCTCCAGATAGAGGGCCGTGCCGCGCTCCCGGGCGCGCAGGGCCCAGCGGAGGCGTTCGTACCGCAGCGGGGGCAGCAGCCGCTGGGCCTCCTGTTCGTCCACGAAGCGCCAGCCGCGCAGTTCGGCGCCGGGCAGCAGGACCCGTCCCGCCTCGTCGCCGTCGAGCCGTCCGCCGTCGAAGAGCAGCCGCAGGCCGCCGTATCCGGGGGGCCGGGGCGGTTCCCAGTCGGCGACCAGCAGCCGGGGAACCCGGTCGAGTTCGATGCCGAGTTCCTCCGCGACCTCGCGCATGCCGGCGCGCGCGGGTGGTTCGCCCTGTTCGACGACTCCGCCGGGGAACTCCCACCCCGGCTTGTAGGTGGGATCGACGAGGAGCACCCGGTCCTCCTCGTCGAAGAGGAGCACGCCGGCCGCGAGGGTCTCGGTGGTCGGCTCGGGGGTCTGCACGATCTCGCAGACGCCGGCCTCCCCGCTGGTGACCGCCTCGGCGATCCGGTGCGCGGCCTGCCGGGGGTCGAGCGCGGTGGTGTCGATGACGAGGGCGTCGGCGGTGATCCACTCCAGCGCGGTGAGGTAGGACTCGACACGGTCGTGCGCCCACTGCTCGCCGCGAGCCCCCGCCCGGCTGCGCAGGATCGTTTCATCCGGTCGCAGCAGCACCTGGCGCACCGGAATCCTCCGGGCGGCGAGCCCACCGAATATCTCGTCCCGGTACTCCTGGCGCAACAGGGTCATCGGCACCACCAGCACCCCGCCCACCTCCGCGAGCAGCGCGGCCGCGGTGTCCACCACGAGCCGCCGCCAGATCGGCAGGTCCTGGTAGTCGCTCACCTCGGCGAGTCTCTTGGGCGGCAGCAGCAGACGGAGCCCGTCGCCGGTGTCCGCGGGGTCGTACAGGGTGCTGTTGGGGACAAGGTCGATCAGTTCCAGCGCGGTGGCCGACTTGCCCGCTCCGTACGCCCCGTTTATCCAGACGATCACGGTTCCCCCTCTTCCCTAGGCCACTGTGGATTGCCCGGAACACCCTGCCACGGAAACCCGCGGAGGGGCCGGGGGACCTGTCGGGCGGGGCGGGAGAGGGGGACGCGGCAGGGCCCGCCCGGGGTGCCGGGCGGGCCCTGCCGCGTGTGGCGTACGGCGTGTGGCACACGGCGTGCCGCGGGTGCGGCGCCCGCGGTGGATCAGCCCTTGGTGGAGCCGAGGGTGAGACCGGCGATGAAGTGGCGCTGGAGGAGCAGGAAGACGATCAGGGTCGGCAGTGCCACGATCACCGAGCCGGCGGCGAGCAAATTATAGTCCGTGAAGAACTGGCCCCGGAGGTTGTTGAGCGCCGAGGTGACGGGCAGTTTGTCGCCGTCGGAGATGAAGACGAGCGCCCAGAGGAAGTCGTTGTACATCCAGGTGAACTGGAGGGTGCCCAGGGCCGCGAGGGCGGGGCGGCAGAGCGGCAGGGTGATGCGCCAGTACTGGGTCCAGACTCCCGCGCCGTCGACGATGGCGGCCTCCAGGATCTCCTGGGGCAGGGTGCGCATGAAGTTGGCGAGGACGAAGACGCAGAACCCGATCTGGAATCCGATCTGCACCGAGAGAACGGCCCAGTAGGAGTCGTACACGGTCATGGAGTCCGACATCCAGTACGGCAGCGGGACGCGGTTGAACACCACGTACAGCGGGGTGACGATGACCTGCTGGGGCAGAAGGTTGCCGGCCGTGAAGAGCATCAGCAGCACCATCGATCCGCGCATCCGCAGCCGGGCGACGGCGAAGGCCACGAAGGAGGCGAGGAAGAGGGTGATCAGCACCCCGGGCACCGCGATGATCATGGTGTTGACGAAGTACTTCGTCATGCCCGATTCGCTGAAGGCCCGTTGGTAGTAGTCGAGGGAGAGCTCGCGGGGCAGGGAGAAGTACCCGTGCTCGGAGGTCTCCTCGTAGGGCCGCAGCGAGGCGTACACCGCGAGCAGCAGCGGCGCGAGAAACGCCAGGGAGACCGTCATCAGGAAGGCGTGCACCCCGACGCGTCCGGGGCGGATGCGGAGCACTCGGCGCGGCCGGGCGGCCGGAGCCGGGGTCCGGCCGGGCGGGATGGTGGGTGTGGTCGTGGCCGGGGCGGTCATCGTTCCCGCTCCCCCCTCAGTTCCTGGACCAGGAAGGTGACGACGAATCCCAGCGAGAACACCAGCAGCACCACCGCGATGGCGGAGCCGAATCCGATGCGGCTGGCCTCACCGATGATGTTGTCGGTGACGAGGACGGAGAGCAGTTCGAGGCCGTTTCTGCCCTTGTTGACGGCGTAGACGATGTCGAAGGCGCGGAGCGCCTCGATCACGGTGATCACCCCGACGATGACATTGACGGGACGCAGCGTCGGCAGGATCACCCGGAAGAAGGTCTGGGCCTCGCTCGCGCCGTCGATGGCCGCTGCCTCCTTCAGCGAGGGGTCGACGGCCTTGAGCCCGGCGAGGAAGAGGATCATCACATAGCCGGTGTGCCGCCAGGCGGCGGCCAGCAGGATCATCCAGATGTTGAGGTCGGGGTCGCCGAGCCAGTCGGTGGGTTCGGCGGTGTTCCCGATGATGGCGTTGAGGGCGCCCTGGTCGCGGGAGAAGATCAGCTGGGCGATGAAGCCGACGACGGCGAGCGAGAGCACCACCGGCATGTAGAGCGTGGACTGGTAGAAGCGGCTGAACCGCACGCCCCGGTCGATGAGGACGGCGAGCAGCAGTCCGAAGGGGGTGGCGACCAGTGCCAGAAAGGCCAGCCAGAGGAGGTTGTGTCCGGCGGCGGGCCAGAAGGCCGGATAGGCGGTGAAGAGGTTCCGGTAGTTCTCGGTGCCGGCCCAGGAGATGTCGCCGATGCCGTCCCAGTGGGTGAAGGAGAGCCCGACGGAGGCGAGGGTGGGCCCCCAGATGATGGCGATGTCCAGCAGGACCGGTATCCCGAGCAGTACGCCGATGACGGCGAGGTCGCGGCGGGTGAACCGGCGCGGGCCCCGGCGCGCGGCGCGGTGGCGCGGAGCGCGCTGTGCGGTACGCGCTCCGCGGTGTCCCGCCTCGGCGCGGGCGGCGGAGGGCTCCGTGCGGCCCTCCGGAGGGTCCGGCCGGCGGCCGGGGGGTCGCGGGCGGCGGCCCGGGGGGTCCGGGGGCCGGCCCGGGGGTTTCGGCCGGGGGTCCGGGGGCCCGCCCCCGGGAGTTCGCAGCAGCGGCACGGGTGGTGACTCCAAGTCGGTAGCGTCCGGGGCCGGCTCGGAGTCCGGGCCCGGCTTCGGTTCGGGGGTCAGGAGTCGGCGGCGAAGATGGTCTTCTTCTGCCGCTCGATTCCCTTCACCAGCCCGTCGACGTCCTTGGGGTCGTTGATGAAGTTCTGGATGGCCGGAATCATCACGGTCGAGGAGAAGTCGGGCCTGGTGTCCCGGTCCAGGAACTGCGATATCTGCCGGGCGCCGGAGACGAGCGTGACGGCCTTCTTCTGGAGTTCGGTGTACCGGGAGGTGTCGGCCCGGTCGCTGACGGCGATGTTGTTGGGGTCGCCGGCGAGGTAGATGTCCTCGGCCTCCCCGGTCGCCAGCCAGCTGAGCAGGGCCTTGGCGCTCTCCATGGTCTTGTCGTTCGTGAGGTTCTTGGACTTCTTGGCCATCAGGAAGCCGTCGATGGGCGCCTCGACGGCGTCCTGGCGGTGCTCCGGGTTGATCTCCGGGAACGGGAAGAAGTCGATATCGGCCTGCTCGGCCTCGGGGAACTGGGCGCCGGGGTGGGGCAGTCCGAAGACCGCCATGCCCGTCTCCCGCTTCTGGAGGCTGGTGGCGGCCTCCTGCCAGGTACGGCCGTTGGCCCCGGGCTGGCAGTAGGGCAGCAGACCGCGCCAGGTGTCGAAGACGCTCTTCACCCGGTTGTCGGTCCACGCCTCCTCGCCGGCCATCAGATTCTTGTGGAACTCATAGCCGTTGCTGCGCATATTGATGTAGTCGAAGGTGCCCATCGCGGGCCAGCCGTCCTTGTCGCAGAAGGCGATGGGGATGAGCTTGTCCTTCTTCATCTGCCGGGCGAGGGCGATGTACTGATCGAGCGTCCGGGGCGCGGTGTATCCGAACTTCTGGAAGACGCTCTTCCGGTGGAAGACCGCCCACGGATAGTAGTAGTACGGAGTGAGGTACTGCTTGCCGTCGTCTCCGGTCGACTGGGCCCTGAGGGCGTCGGAGAAGCCCTCGTACCGCTCCCAGATGTCGCTGACGTCGTGCAGCAGTCCCTTTTTGGCGAAGAACTGCATGCGGTAGCCGGCGAACCACATGAAGATGTCGTCCGGCTTCCCCTGGAGATAGCGGTTGATGTTCTCCTGGAAGGTGTTGTGGTCAACGGTGTTGACCTTGATCTTCCGACCGCCCTCGGCCTGCTTCTCATAGGCGGCGAAGGCATCGGCGAACGCCTTCTTCGGCACCGGGTCGGACGAGTTGGACCCGATGGTCACGGTCCTGCCGTCACCACCGGGTCCGCTGCCGCAGGCGGAGAGCAGGGAGGGCAGCGTGACCGCCCCCGCACCCGCCGCCCCGCCGCGTAACAGACTCCGCCGTGACATCCGATGTCCCGCCACGCTTCCGGGTGCTGCCGTGCCGCTGTACGAAGTCTGTGCCACGTCCCCTCCTTCGGGGGTGCAACCCAACACAACTCAACGCGAGGATTGGATCTCACCCCTAGAGAACCGTGTAGTCAAGGGGTCGTGCACGACATCGGCCAACCGTTACCGCACCTCTTCCAACAGACTCGAACACGCTCTACCGTAAACGCTCGTCATCGATACGCACACACCGTCCCCCCGGACCCCGTCAGCACGGAGGAAGGGTCACGATGCGTTACCCGCCCACCCCCACTGCGCGCCGCAGAGTCGTCGGAGCGCTGACCGCCGCGTTACTCGGCACGGCGGGGCTCACCGCCCCCGCCGTCGCCGCTCCGGACCCGGACCGGGCCACCCCGGCGCCGGCCGCGCCCGCCGCTCCCCGGGCCGAGGAGCCACTCGCCCTGACACCGCCCATGGGGTTCAACAACTGGAACTCCACGCACTGCCGGGCGGATTTCAACGAGGACATGGTCAAAGGGATCGCCGATATCTTCGTCGAGAGAGGCCTCAAGGACGCGGGCTACACCTATGTCAACCTCGACGACTGCTGGGCACTGCCGCAGCGGAACGCCGAGGGCAAACTGGTGCCCGACCCGGTCCGCTTCCCCAACGGCATCAAGGCCGTCGCCGACTATGTGCACTCCAAAGGGCTGAAATTCGGCATCTACACCAGCGCCGGGACGAAGACCTGCAACAGGGCGGGATTCCCGGGTGCGCTCGGCCATGAGTACAGCGACGCACAGCAGTTCGCCGACTGGGGTGTGGACTACCTCAAGTACGACAACTGCAATAACCAGGGTGTGGACGCGAAACTGCGCTACACGACCATGCGGGACGCGCTGCGCGCGACCGGCCGGCCCATCGTGTACAGCCTCTGCGAATGGGGCCAGAACAAGCCCTGGGAATGGGCCAAGGACGTCGGCCAGCTCTGGCGCACCACGGGTGACATCAGCGACAACTGGGGCTCCATGTTGTCGATCATGAAAAGGAATCTGCCGCTGGCGCAGTACGCCGGGCCGGGCCACTGGAACGACCCCGACATGCTGGAGGTCGGCAACGGCGGGATGACCGACACCGAGTACCGCACCCACTTCTCCATGTGGTCGATCATGGCGGCGCCCCTGCTGATCGGCGCCGATCTGCGCAAAGTCCCCGAGTCGGCCTTCGAGATCCTCGGGAACCGCGAGGTCATCGCGGTCAACCAGGACCGCCTCGGCAAGCAGGGCACGGTGCTCTCGTCCGAGGGCGGCCGATGGGTGGTGGCCAGGGAACTCGGGGACGGCAGCCGCGCGGTGGCGCTCTTCAACGAGAGCAACCGCCCCCAGCGGATCTCCACCACCGCCGAGGCCGCCGGACTGCCGAGGGCGGGCGCCTACAAGGTGCGCGATCTCTGGCAGCGCACCAGTGCCAACACGGCGGGGACCCTCTCCGCGACGGTGCCCGCGCACGGCACCGTGCTGCTGCGGGTCTCCACGGACCGCGCGTGGCCGCTGCTGCCGCCGGCCGTCGAGGTGAGCGCGGACGAGAACGTGACGGTGGAGTCCGGCACCACCGAGAAGGTCGTCTCGGCCTTCACCAACCTGGGCCGCACACCGGCGCTGGCGGCCTCGGTCTCCGTGACCGGGCCCGAGGGCTGGCGGGTCCGCGCCGCTTCCAGGACCACGGCTCCCCTGCTGACCACCGGCGGGAAGCTGTCCACGGGGTGGGAGGTGACGGTCCCCGAGGGGACGGCCACCGGGTCGTACGGACTGACCGTGAAGGCCGCCTACCGCACCCTGACCGGAAAGCGGCTGACCGCCTCCGTACCCGCGAGTGTGAGCGTGGTCGCGCCCCCGCCCGCGGGGGACTCGTACCTCAGCGACCTCGGCTGGCTCAGCTCGGTCAACGGGTTCGGCCCGGTGGAGAAGGACCGCAGCAACGGTGAGAGCAAGGCGGGTGACGGCAACCCGATCACCATCGGGGGCCAGGTCTTCGCCAAGGGCCTGGGCGTCCACGCGTCGAGCACCGTCGAGTACTACACGGGCGCCCGGTGCAGCCGGGTGACGGCGCAGGTCGGGGTGGACGACGAGAAGGGGGCCCGGGGCACGGTCGCCTTCGAGGTCTGGGCCGACGCGAAGAAGGTGGCCTCGACGGGTGTACTGACCAACGCGATGACCGCTCAGCCGATCTCGGCGGATGTCGGCGGGGCGAAGGTCGTACGCCTGGTGGTCACGGACGGCGGGGACGGGATCGATTCCGACCACGCCGACTGGGCTGATCTGAAGATCGTCTGCTGAGGGGCCCGGGGAGCCCGCCGCACGGGCTCCCCGGGGCACAATCCCGGGCCGGGCCGGGCCGAGCCGGGCCGGGTCGGGCCGAGCCGGGCCGGGTCGGGCCGAGCCGGGCCGGGCCGGGCCGGGTCCGATCCCGGTCCGGCCGGTCCCGGTCCGGCCGGGTCCGGAAGGCGGGCCCGGGGCCACCGCGCACCAGGCACCAGGCACCGGTCACCGGCCGTCTCAGGGCCGGATCGGGATCGCGGCCGCCGGCTCGTCGCGCCTCCCCGGCGAGGCGGCGGCCGCAGCACCCAACAGACCCGCGTCCGCGCCGGTCAGGGCGGGTACGACGGTCAGCCGCCGCACAAAGGAGAGCGTGGCGTAGTCGCGCAGCGAGCGGCGCAGCGGCGCGAAGAGCACCTCGCCGGCGCCCGCCACTCCCCCGCCGATCACCGCCCGCTCGATCTCCACCAGAGCGGCGGTCGCGGCGATCCCGGCGGCGAGCGCCTGGGCGGCCCGTGCGAAGGAGGCCACGGCGACGGGGTCCCCTGCGCCCGCGGCGGCGGCCACCGCGGCGGCCGAGGTGTCGCCGTCCGGCCCCGGCAGCCAGCCGCCCGCCAGGGCCCGCCGCGCGATGTTGGGCCCACTGGCGATCCGCTCCACACAGCCGCGCCCGCCGCACGGACACGGGTCCCCGTCCAGATCGACGCTGATGTGCCCGATGTGGCCCGCGTTCCCGGTCGGTCCGGGGTGGGGACGGCCGCCGATCACCAGCCCGCCGCCGACACCCGTGGAGACCACCATGCACAGGGCGTTCGCACAGCCGCGCGCCGCGCCCTGCCAGTGCTCGGCGGCGGTCATCGCGACCCCGTCGCCCACCAGCACGGCCGGCAGCCCGCCGACCGCCCGGCGGACCCGGGAGACCAGGGGGAAATCGCGCCAGCAGGGGACGTTGACCGGGCTGACCGTGCCCGTCGAGGCGTCCACCGGGCCCGCGCTGGCGACGCCGACCGCGGAGGCACGGCGCCACAGCGGTGACGCGCCCAGGTCCGCGAGCACCGACTCCACGGCCCCCATCACCGTCTCGGCGTCCTCCCGCGCCGGCGTGGGGCGCTGGGAGCGCAGACATATCCGGCCGTCACGGTCGACCAGCGCGCCCGCGATCTTGGTTCCGCCGATGTCCAGCGCGGCGACGAGGTCGTTGTGCATTGGTATGGAATCCCCCGGTGAACTGTTCCAACCCGCAGCTACGGGAACGGACTTCCTGCCCCTGACAACGTTATCCAGGTCCTATGCTCATCGCTACACATTCGCATACACACCGTACGACGACAGGACTACGCACTGTGGCCGATACCGAACGTTCTCCGCATGCACTCGGACGGCCCCGGAGGTCGGAGTCCCGCTACGGCAATCGGCCCACCATGAAGGACGTCGCGGCGCGTGCGGGAGTCGGTCTGAAGACCGTCTCACGGGTGGTCAACGGGGAGCCCGGCGTCACCCCGGACACGGAGCGCCGGGTGCAGGAGGCGATAGAGTCCCTCGGCTTCCGCCGCAACGACAGCGCGCGGGTGCTGCGCAAGGGCCGCACCGCCTCCATAGGACTGGTGCTGGAGGACCTCGCCGATCCCTTCTACGGGCCGCTGAGCCGAGCGGTGGAGGAGGTCGCCCGGGCCCACGGCGCCCTCCTCATCAACGGGTCGAGCGCCGAGGACCCGGAGCGCGAACAGGAGTTGGCCCTGGCGCTGTGCGCGCGCCGGGTGGACGGGCTGATCGTGATCCCGGCCGGCCACGACCACCGCTATCTGGAACCGGAGATCAAGGCGGGTGTCGCGACGGTCTTCGTGGACCGCCCGGCGGGGCGGATCGACGCGGACACCGTGCTCTCCGACAGCTACGGCGGCGCCCGTTCGGGCGTGGCCCATCTGATCGCCCACGGCCACCGCCGGATCGGGTTCATCGGCGACCAGCCGCGCATCCACACGGCGGTCGAGCGGCTGCGCGGCTACCGCGCGGCCATGGCGGACGCGGGTCTCGGCGTCCGCGCGTCCTGGGTGTCGCTGGGCTCGACCGCCCCGGAGCGGGTGGACGCCGCGGTACGGGAGATGCTGGACGGCCCCGAGCCGGTGACCGCGGTCTTCGCGGGGAACAACCGGGTGACGGTGACGGCGGTCCGGGTGCTCGCGGAGCGGCCGGACCGGGTCGCCCTGGTCGGCTTCGACGACATCGAACTCGCCGACCTCCTGGGGATCACGGTGATCGCCCAGGACGCGGCGGCGCTGGGGCGCACGGCGGCGGAGCGGCTGTTCCGCCGGCTCGACGGGGTGGAGGGGGAGCCGTCCCGGGTGACGCTGGAGACGGTCCTGATCCCCCGGGGCTCGGGGGAGACGGCTCCGCCCGGGACGCCCTGAGCCGTCTCTTCCGGAGCTTGCCGGGCTCGCGAGCCCTGGCACCGCTCACCGATCCGGCCCGCCCCCGAAGGAGACTCCCCGGGCGGCGAACTCCGCCAGCCCGGCCCGGGTCAGACCGGTGAGCCGGGTGACCTCGGCGGTGTCCAGGGCGCCGCAGTCGATGCCGCGCAGCAGTTGCCCGCTGAGCGCGCGGGCGGTGGCGGGTTCGTCCAGGACGGCGCCCCCGGTGCGGGCCGCGTAGGCGGCGAGCCGGGCCGCCGCCTCCTCCAGGCCCTCGCGGTGGAAGGCGAACACGGCGGCGCAGCGGGCCGGCAGTTGCCCGGGGTGCAGGTCCCATCCCTGGTAGTAGGCGCGGGCCAGGGCCCGGCGGACCAGTCCGTAGTGCAGCCGCCAGGCGCGGTGCACCTGCTCGGTGGGGCCGGTGGGCAGCACATGGGTCGATCCGTCGCTCAGCCGTACGCCGGTTCCGGCCGCGGCCACCTGCATCACGGCCTTGGCGTGGTCGGCGGCCGGGTGGTCGCTCGACTGGTGGGCGGCGCTGACGCCGAGAGCGGCGCTGTAGTCGAAGGTGCCGTAGTGGAGTCCGGTGACCCGCCGGCCCCCTGCGGCGATCAGCCGGGCGACGGTGGCGGTGCCGTCGGCGGCGAGCACGGACTGGCTGGTCTCGATCTGGAGCTCGAAGCCGATCCGGCCCGCCTCCAGGCCCTGGGCGCCCTCGAAGGCTTCGAGTACCCGGGCGAAGGCGGTGACCTGCTCGGGGGCGCTGACCTTGGGCAGGGTGAGCCGGAGCCCGCCGGGCAGTCCGCCGGCCGTCATCAGCCCGGTGAGGAAGATGTCCAGGGTCCGGATCGCCCGTGCGCGCGTGCCCGCTTCCAGGCACTTGGTCCGGATGCCCATGTACGGGGCGGCCGTGCCGTTCCGGTACGCCCCGGCGACCAGCCGGGCGGCGCGGGCGGCGTCCTCGTCCTCCTGGGCGCCGGTCCGGCCCCGGTATCCGTCCTCGAAGTCGATCCGGAGGTCCTCCACCGGCTCCCGGGCCAGCTTGGCCCGTACGCGCGCGTGGACCGGGTCCGCCAGTTCGTCCGGGAGTCCGAGCACGGCGGCGAAGGAGGCCGCGTCCGGGGCGTGTTCGTCGAGTGCGGCGAGAGCGCGGTCGCCCCAGGACCTGACGGTGCCGGCCGCGAAGGCGTCGCCCGGCACATAGACCGTGTGGACGGGCTGGCGGGTCCCGGGGTCCCCGGGGTAGCGGCGGGCGAGTTCGGCGTCGACGGGTGCCAGCAGGGCGTCGATCTCCGTGCCGACCCCGGCGGGGATGCTGGTGGCGGGCCGCTCCCGCCGGTCCGTGCCCCGCCGGTCCGCCTCCTGTTGGTCCGTCACCGTGCCACCCTCCCGGTTTCCGCCCATCGGAATCGCCGATCCGCCCGGCGAAAGCTAAGGGCCGGTCATGATCCGCGTCAATGGTCCGGGAGGGGGCCTGGCGTGGGGGGTCAGTTCTTGCGGGTGGTGATGTCGTCGGTGAGCTGGGGAACGACGGTGAAGAGATCACCGACGACGCCGTAGTCGGCGAGGTCGAAGATCG
>NZ_JBEOYB010000128.1:0-11089 GCF_040296845.1 Streptomyces sp. NPDC001985 | reverse complement strand
GCCGACGCTCCGCGTGGGCTCCCTCCTCCGCCTCGCGATCCACGGCACCGGACCCCGCTCACCGATCCGGCCCGATCCGAAAGAAACTCCCCAGCGGCGCTCCGGGGTCCCGGGCACCCGGCTTCACGACGGGCGCGGCTCACGACAAGCGCCCGGCCCACGGTGGTTCAGCGGGCGTTGAGCACCTTCGCGACCACCGGCCCGGCGGCGTCCCCGCCGCGCCCGCCCGACTGCACCACGGCGGCGGCCGCCAGATCGTCGGCGTACCCCGTGAACCAGCTGTTGGACTTGCCCTGGCCGTCCACCTCGGCCGAGCCGGTCTTCGCGCCCTTGTCGCCGGTCACCGCCGCCATGGCCTTGCGTCCGGTCCCCTCGCCCCGGGTGGACGCGCCCATCAGGTCCCGCAGGCCGCTCGCGACGGGGCCCGGCAGCGGGTCGGCCGTGGCCAGTTCGCGGCCGTCCAGGGAGGCGGGCACCAGCACCGGCTGCTTGAAGGCGCCGTTCTTCGCGGTCGCGCTGACGGACGCCATGGTGAGCGCGTTCATCGTGATCCGGCCCTGGCCGATGTACGAGGCGGCGGTCTCGGTGCCCGTCGACTCCGGCACACTGCCGTCGAAGCTCGCGACCCCGGTCCGCCACTCGCGCCCGATGCCGAAGTACGTGCTCGCGGTCTCGGCGAGCGCGGTGTCCCGCTTGCCCTCGCCCAGCGGGGTGACCGCCTTGATGAAGGTGGTGTTGCAGGAGCGCTGGAAGGCCTGCCGGAAGGTGGGCTTCTCGATCTCGAACTTGTTCAGGTTCTGGAAGGTGGCGCCCGCCCACTGCACGGTGGCCGGGCACTCCACCGAGGAGTCCGGCCCCTTGACGGCGCCGTTGTCGAGCATCATCGCCGCCGTGACGATCTTCATGGTGGAGCCGGGCGCCTGGGTGCCGAGCATCGCCGTGTTGTAGCCGGACGCCGGGCTGTTGGCTATCGCCCGTATCTCGCCCGTGCTGGGCTTGACCGCCACCGCCGACGCCTGGCCGTGCTTCTTCACCGCCCGCTCGGCCGCCGCCTGGACCTCCGCGTCGAGGGTGGTCGTCAGGGTGCCCTCCTTGCCCTTGCTCAGGGTGAGCAGGGTCTGGTCCGCCACCCCTTCCCGGGTGGAGGAGATCACCAGCTCGCTGCCGGGGGTGCCGCCGGCCTCCTTGCCGTACTTCTCGCGCAGGGCGGCCAGCACGGGCCCGAGGGAGGGGTGCTTCTTCTCGGTCAGCTCACGCCCCTGGTGGTCCACGGCCCTGACCGGCGGCGCGGCGGACTCGTCCGTCAGGAGCGAGGTGGTCGCCGTCAGCCGGGGATGCACCACGGACGGCTTCCAGTCGACCAGCGGCCGGCCGGTGGTCCTCCCGCGCACCACGGTCAGTTCGGAGCTGTACGACAGGGGCTTGCTGCCGCCGTCGAACGACACGGTCGCCTTCACCGTGAAGGGCACCTTCGGGCCGGCCGGGGTCCCCGGGGTGATCACGGCCCGGGAGACCTTGGCCTTGGTGCGGAAGCCGGTGACATGCGGCTCGGCCTCCACCGGCTTGTTGGTCAGCTGGGCCGCCTCGGGCCCCCGGCCCTCGGCCCACGCGGTGAGGAAGGCGCCGGCCGCCCGGTCGGTCTCCTCGGGGGTGACCGGACCGGTCAGGATCTTCTCCGGCGCCGGCCCGTCGTCGCCCCCGCCGCTCAGCATGGTGTAGCCGCCGTACCCCACGCCGCCCGCGACGGCCAGAAAGACGCCGCCGATGATGGCGACTTTCGCTCCACTGCGCATGGCCCGCAGTCCCCTCCTCAGCAACCGGCCTTTCTTGAACGCGTTCAAGCAGGCATTCCGCCCTGAACCCTACGGGACGGGAGCGAGCCGGGGGCCCGCTTGTTACGGGACCGGGACGTATGCGCCACGGGTCCTCCGGCGTGCCTGACCGCCCGTCACCCCGCACCTGTCGGAATATGGCCAAATGGCGAAAACGATGACGAAGGGCGAGTGGCACGCGTTTGTCTCCGAGGGCACCCGTACCGCGAAGCTCTCGACCGTACGGGCCGACGGCAGCCCGCACATCGCTCCGGTGTGGTTTCTGCTCGACGGGGACGAACTGGTGCTCAACACCGGCAAGGAGTCGGTCAAGGGCCGCAATCTGATCAGGGACGGCAGGGTCGCCATCTGTGTGGACGACGAACAGCCCCCCTTCAGCTTTGTGACGCTCCAGGGCCAGGCGGAGGTGAGCGAGGACCCGGAACAGGCCCGGCACTGGGCCACCCGGATCGCGGAGCGCTATCTCGGCGAGGAGCTGGCCGAGCGGACCGGGGAGCGCAACAGCGGGCCCGGCTCCCTCACCGTGCGGGTCCGGGTCAGCAGGGCCGTGGCGGTCGCCGGGCTCACCGACTGAGCGGACCGCCTGCCTGAGCCTGAGCCTGAGCCGGCCCGGCCCGGCTCAGGCTCCGGCTCAGACGATGTGCGCGTACTTCGGGTTCGGGCCGAACTCGTTGTCGTTCACCTGGCCGTCCAGGAGGTTGAAGACGAAGATCACGGTCGGACCGGCGATCGGGATGAACGAGATCAGATACCACCAGCCCGAGAGACCGATGTCGTGCAGCCGGCGCACCGTCACCGCGAGGCTGGGCAGACCGATGGCCAGGGCGTAGAGCACGGTGAGGACCGGCGGCTCCCAGAGCACGATGTCCAGCGCCAGCAGCGGGATCGCGGTCACCGTCGCCCACAGCGTGAACATCCAGAACTCCTTGCGGCGCGCCCGCCCCCGGAACGTCGCGTACTTCTTCAGGACATCGAGATACCAGTGCACCGCGCCCCCAAGGCTTCGAGTGGTCAACCCGTCCTCATGGAGCAGGGTCAGGGCGCAGAACGTATGTCTCTTGATCAGTTCCGGTCAAACGACATACGTCATACCCAGGTGTCCAGCCACATCCGGTCGCGCCACTCCTCCATCGGGATCGGTGTCCCGGTGTAGAGCGGGTGGAAGTAGATGAAGTTCCAGACGATCAGCAGCACCAGCACCCCGGAGCCGATCGCGCCGATCGCGCGCCGCCGCTCGTCGGAGCCGGGCGGGCCCAGCATCGCGCCGATCATCATCGCCACCGCCAGACAGAGGAACGGCACGAACACCACGGCGTAGAAGAGGAAGATCGTGCGCTCCTGGTACAGGAACCACGGCACCCACCCGGCGGCGACCCCGCAGGCGATGGCGCCCGCCCGCCAGTCCCGCCGGAAGAACCAGCGCCACAGGATGTAGCCGAGCGCGAAACACGCGGCCCACCACAGCAGCGGGGTCCCCAGCGCGAGCACCTCGCTCGCGCACTTGTCCGCCGCGTCGGAGGGGCAGCCGTCCTTGCCCGCCGGCGGGTCCTCGTAGAAGTACGAGACCGGGCGGCCGAGAACGATCCAGCTCCACGGGTTGGACTCGTACATGTGGCCGGACTTCAGATTGACGTGGAAGTTGTAGACCTCGGTCTCGTAGTGCCAGAAGCTGCGCAGCGGGGCCGGCACCCAGCTCATCGAGAACTGCGGCAGATCGATCTGCCCCAGCAGCGGCAGCGTCACACTGTCGGGCGAGAGCCCGGCGCGCTTGTCGGCCCAGCCGCGGTGGTACCCCTTGTCCGTGGCGAACCAGCCCGACCACGACACCATGTAGGTGGCGAGCGCCACCGGCACCGTGGAGACGAAGGCCGGCACCAGGTCCTTGCGCAGCACCGCCCGGTACGGCCGCACCGCGCCCGCCGTCCGCCGGGCCGCGACATCCCACAGCACCGCCATGACACAGAACGCGGCCATCACATAGAGGCCGTTCCACTTGGTGCCCGCCGCCAGGCCCAGCATCACCCCGGCGGTGATCCGCCAGGGCCGCCAGCCGAGCCGCAGCCCCTCGGCGATGTCCGCGTCCGGCCGCAGCACCCCCTCCTCGTCCTCGGGGAGCGCCGCCGCGAGCCGCCGCCGCGCCCAGTCCCGGTCGACGACCAGCGCCCCGAAGGCCGCCAGCACGAAGAACATCAGCACCAGGTCGAGCAGGGCCGCCCGGCTCATCACGAAGTGCAGCCCGTCGACCGCGAGCAGCGCGCCCGCCAGACAGCCGAGGAAGGTCGAGCGGAACAGCCTGCGGCCGATCCGGCAGACCATCAGCACCGAGAGCGTCCCGAGCACCGCGACCATGAAACGCCAGCCGAAGGGCGTGAAGTCGAAGAGCTTCTCCCCGATGCCGATGATCCACTTGCCGACCGGCGGGTGGACCACATAGCCGGGGTCGACGGGGACCTCGACGGCGGAGGGATTGCCGAGGATCTTCTTGTCGATGTCCTTCGGCCAGTGCCCCTCGTACCCCTGGTTGATCAGGGCCCAGGCGTCCTTGGCGTAGTACGTCTCATCGAATATCACCGCGTCGGGCTTGCCCAGGTTCCAGAACCGGAGCACCCCCGCGACCAGCGCCACCAACAGCGGCCCCAGCCAGGCGGAGGCCCGCAGCAGCGGGGCGGCCACCGCCGGGGCGATGCCGAAGACGGGCCAGAGCCGCTCGGACGGGCGGTTGAAGGGGGGGACCAGGCGTTCGCGCAGCCCGATCACGGACGGGGGCGCATAGCCGAATCTGCGCAGCCGGTGCTGCCAGCCGGAGGGCTGCTGCTCGGCGTCCCTGCCCTGGTGGGTCTGTGGCGCGGTACTGGTCACCGCGCCATCGTAGGGAACGTCCGTGCGCGAGGTGTGCTTCCGTCCCCACTCCGGCCGTCCGGAGCCGTCCGCGAACCCGGCGGGAGCCCGCCCCGGGGCGCGGGACCCCGGCGGGGCCGGAGCCCGCCCCGGCCCTGGGACAATGGCGTACGTGACCACTGACCAGCCCCGCGACACGCCCCCCGGCCCCACCGCCCCCACCCCCGGGGCAGGTCTGCTGATCCTCGCCGGCACCCCGATCGGCGATGTCGCCGACGCCCCGCCCCGGCTCGCCGCCGAGCTGGCGGGCGCCGATGTCGTCGCGGCCGAGGACACCCGGCGGCTGCGCCGTCTCACCCAGGCGCTCGGCGTCCACACCTCCGGCCGGGTCGTCTCCTACTTCGAGGGCAACGAGTCCGCCCGTACGCCGGAGCTGGTCGACGCCCTCGCCGGCGGCGCCCGGGTGCTGCTGGTCACCGACGCGGGGATGCCCTCCGTCTCCGACCCCGGCTACCGGCTGGTCGCCGCCGCCGTCGAGCGGGACATCAGGGTCACCGCCGTCCCCGGACCCTCCGCCGTGCTCACCGCGCTCGCCCTCTCGGGGCTCCCGGTGGACCGCTTCTGCTTCGAGGGCTTTCTGCCCCGCAAGGCCGGTGAGCGGCTGACCCGGCTCCGCGAGAACGCCTCAGAGCGCCGCACCCTCGTCTACTTCGAGGCCCCCCACCGACTGGACGACACCCTCACCGCAATGGCCGAAGTGTTCGGAGCGGATCGCCGGGCCGCCGTCTGCCGTGAGCTGACCAAGACCTACGAGGAGGTCAGGCGCGGGCCGCTGGCCGAGCTGGCCGCCTGGGCGGCAGAGGGGGTGCGCGGCGAGATCACCGTCGTGGTCGAGGGCGCGCCCGCCCCCGGACCCGGCGATCTCGGCCCGGAGGAACTGGTGCGCCGGGTACGGCTGCGCGAGGAGGCGGGGGAGCGCCGCAAGGAGGCCATCGCGGCGGTCGCCGCCGAGGCCGGTGTGCCCAAGCGCGAGGTGTTCGACGCCGTCGTCGCGGCAAAGAATTCGGCGCCGCCCGGCCCCTGAGACGGTAAAGGTCTACCGTGGAAAGCAAAGGGAAGACCGGGTTCGGGGCCCCTTGGGCATGGGAAGCCCAAAGAGCCCTCCATTATTCGACAGCGCTGATGCGCTCCCGCCGGAATGGGCGTCCACTGGGTCAGTGGAAAGGAGCTGGCATGAGTGAGATCACGGGCACCGCCAAGGTCCACGAGGCATATGCCTTCTGCTGCATGCGCTGCGGACACGGCTGGGAGCAGGCGTACGAGATCGAGCACCACATCGACGCGTCCGGCCGTGAGTATGTCGTCTACAAGGCGGACGGCCGGCGGGTCCCTTCCCCGCTGTCGAGCCCGACCTGTCTGAACTGCGGGGGGCATGTCGTCCGGATCATGAAGGCCGGGCAGGTCTCGAACGTGCGGGAGCTGACGGAGCGGTTCGAGAGCCCGGCGCGCATCACCCACCCCACCCGGAGCAGGAAGCCGAAGCCGAAGCCGGCGGCCGGGCCGGGGGAGGAGGCGGACGCCAAGCCGCACCACCACTGGCATCTGTCGGACCTCCTCCACCCCTTCCAACGGAGGTAGGCACGGCCGGCGGGGGCAGGGCCGGCCCCGGGGCGGGCCGCCGCCCGGCCCCGGGAGACGGGCGGCCCGGCCGTTCACCGAGGTGAAGCCGTGGGCGCGGGCCTCGTAGGATCGCGCCCATGACGAAGTCCACCCCGCCGCCACTGCCCGAACCGCTCCGGGTCGAGGTCGCCGACTCCCACACCCACCTGGACATGCAGGAGGGCACGGTGGAGGAGGCGCTCGCCAGGGCCGCGGCCGTGGGGGTGACCACCGTCGTCCAGGTGGGCTGCGACATCGAGGGCTCCCGCTGGGCCGCCCGGACCGCCGCCGAGCACGCCGCGGTGCACGCGTCGGTCGCCCTGCACCCCAACGAGGCCCCGCGCATCGTCCTCGGCGACCCGGACGGCACCGCCCGGCAGGGCGTCCGCGAGGCCGGGGGCGAGTCGGCGCTCGACGACGCCCTCGCCGAGATCGACGCGCTGGCGGCGCTGGCGCAGGTCCGCGCGGTCGGCGAGACCGGCCTCGACCACTTCCGGACCGGCCCCGAGGGCATCGCGGCGCAGGAGCGCTCCTTCCGCGCCCATATCGAGATCGCGAAACGGCACAACAAAGCACTGGTCATTCACGACCGGGACGCCCACGCCGATGTTCTGCGGATACTCGCCGAGGAAGGCGCGCCGGAACGCACGGTGTTCCACTGCTTCTCCGGGGACGCGGACATGGCCCGGGTCTGCGCGGCGGCGGGCTATTACCTGTCCTTCGCGGGCAATATGACCTTCAAGAACGCCCAGCCGCTGCGCGACGCCCTCGCCGTCGCCCCGCGCGAACTCGTCCTGGTGGAGACGGACGCGCCCTTCCTCACCCCGGCGCCGTACCGAGGACGGCCCAACGCGCCCTATCTGATTCCGGTGACGCTGCGGGCCATGGCCCGGGTCAAGGGGCTGGACGAGGACACCATGGCGGAGGCGGTGGCGGCGAACACGGCCGAGGCGTTCGACTACTGAGCGCCCGCTCCGCGCCGGGGGTCCGCGACACCGTGTGACCGGCTCGCTTTGGAGAGTCACCGTCCGCTCCGATAGCGTCCGGGCCGCAGGGCCATCGGTCCGACCGGACCCGGACCTTACGGAGCGAGCGTCGTGAACGATCCCAGCGGCTTCAGCGGCTTCAGTGGCACCCGGCCCGGCGTACCCGCCCGGGGCGCGACGCACGCCGACCCGTACACCGACGCGTACCGCCCCGACGAGCCGCACCCCGGGCCGTACGCGGACCCGTACGCCGAGACGCGGGCGCGGGGCCGCGGATACGGCCGGCTCCACGAGGGCCGGGAGGAGCACGGGGGCCACGGGGAACACGGGGAACACGGGGAACACGAGGGACACGGGGAACACGAGGGACACGGGGGCCATCCGCCCTTCCCGCGCCAGAGCGGCCCCCGCCCGGCGCCCGCCGCCCCGGGCCCGTACACCCCGCCACTCGGAACGCTCCCGTACGGAACCCCCTCCTACGAGCCGTACGAGCCGTACGATTCATATGCGCCCGATGTGCCGGACGTGCCGGACGTGCCGGACGTGCCGGATGTACCGGAGGCGCCCTGGCGGCCGTTCCGGACCGGCGACCCCGAGCCCCAGGGGCTGTACGGGTTCCGTGAGCCGTACGAGCCGTACCCGGGGCCGCTGGGCGACCCGCACCCCGGCCGGGCCGCGACCGCGACCGCCGGTGACACGGCGGCGGCGGCCGGTCGCGGCAGACGGCGGCGCCCCGCCCCCGGCCCCGACACCGCGGGTCTGCGCGGGCTCGTCCCCCGCGCCCTGGTCGTCGTCTTCCTCGCGGGCGGCACCTCGGCCTTCGTCGCCAGCGACAAGGCCGTCCGCCTCACCGTCGACGGCCGGCCCCGCACCCTCCACACCTTCGCCGACAGCGTCCAGGAGCTGCTGGACGACAGCGGTGTCGGCGTCGGCGCGCACGACCTCGTGGCCCCCGCCCCCGGCACGGAGCTGACCAGCGGCGATGAGATCGTCGTCCGCTACGGCCGCCCCGTGACCCTGACTCTCGACGGTCACCGCCACCGGGTCTGGACCACCGCCCGCACCGTCGGGGGCGCCCTGCGCCAGCTCGGTGTCCGGGCCGACGGCGCCTTTCTCTCGGCCTCCCGCTCGGCCGCGATCTCCCGCGAGGGCCTCGCCCTGGACGTCCGCACCGAGCGCACCGTGACCTTCATGGCGGACGGCCGCGAGCACACCGTCCGCACCAACGCCGCGACCGTCGCCGAGGCGCTGACCGAGGCCGGGATCGCCCTCGGGGCCCAGGACACCACCTCCGTACCGCCCGGCGGATTCCCCCGCGACGGCCAGACCGTCTCCGTCCTGCGGATCACCGGCACCCGCGAGGTCCGGGAGGAGTCCATCCCCTTCGAGACGGTGACCTCCGCCGACCCGACTCTCTACCGGGGCACCGAGATCGTCTCCCGGCAGGGCGTGCCGGGCGTCCGCCGGGTCACCTACGAGCTGCGCACCGTGAACGGGGTCCGCCAGCGCCCGAGGAAGATCGCCGACGAGGTGGTGCGCCGTCCCGTCACCCAGCGCGTGCTGTCCGGCACCGCCCCCACCCCCCGGTCGGTGCCGGGTGCCGACGGGCTGAACTGGAGCGCGCTGGCCCGGTGCGAGTCCGGCGGCCGGCCCGCCGCCGTCGACTCCTCCGGTGCCCACGGCGGGCTCTACCAGTTCGACACCGGCACCTGGCGCGCCCTCGGCGGCCGGGGGCGCCCCCAGAACGCGCCCGCCGAGGAGCAGACCTACCGCGCGAAGAAGCTCTACATCCAGCGCGGCACCGCCCCCTGGCCCCACTGCGGCGACCGGCTCCACGGGTAGCGCCGCGGCGCGCCGCACCGCGGCCGGAGCCCCGGCCACGGCCCCGTACGCTGTATCGGTGAGCACCACTGAGCCCTCCGACGTACTCCTCGGCCCCGCCGACATCCGCGAACTCGCCTCGGCGCTGGGAGTCCGCCCCACCAAGCAGCGCGGCCAGAACTTCGTCATCGACGCCAACACCGTCCGCCGCATCGTGCGCACCGCCGGTGTCCGCGAGGACGATGTGGTCGTGGAGGTCGGGCCCGGGCTCGGCTCGCTGACCCTGGCGCTGCTGGAGGCGGCCGACCGGGTCGTCGCCGTCGAGATCGACGACGTGCTGGCGTCGGCGCTGCCCGCCACCATCCTGGCGCGGCTGCCCGGACGGGTCACCCGCTTCTCGCTGGTCCACTCCGACGCCATGCGGGTCGACACCCTGCCCGAGGAGCCGACCGCGCTGGTCGCGAACCTCCCGTACAACGTCGCCGTGCCGGTGCTGCTGCACATGCTCGACCGCTTCCCGACCATCGAACGCACCCTGGTGATGGTGCAGGCCGAGGTCGCCGACCGGCTCGCGGCGGCGCCGGGGAACAAGGTGTACGGCGTGCCGTCGGTCAAGGCGAACTGGTACGCGGAGGTCAAGCGCGCCGGGTCCATCGGGCGGAATGTGTTCTGGCCCGCGCCGAACGTCGACTCCGGACTGGTCTCCCTGGTCCGCCGCGATCCGCCGGAGACCACCGCCACCAAGGCCGAGGTCTTCGCCGTCGTGGACGCCGCCTTCGCCCAGCGCCGCAAGACCCTGCGCGCCGCGCTGGCCGGCTGGGCCGGCTCCCCGGCGGTGGCCGAGGCGGCGCTCGTGGCGGCCGGGATCTCGCCGCAGGCTCGTGGAGAGGCGCTGACCGTGGAAGAGTTCGCACGGATCGCGGAGGCGAAGGCGCAGTCATGAGCGGAGGCAAGGCGTGAGCAGCGTTACGGTACGGGTGCCGGCGAAGGTCAATGTGCAGCTGGCGGTGGGCGCGGCGCGCCCCGACGGCTTCCACGACCTGGCCAATGTCTTTCTCGCGGTCTCCCTCTTCGACGAGGTGACGGTCCGCCCGGCGGACTCCCTCACGGTCACCTGCGAAGGCCCCGACGCTGGACAGGTCCCCCTGGACCCCACCAACCTCGCGGCCCGCGCGGCCGTGCTGCTGGCCGAGCGCCACGGGCTCGCCCCCGATGTGCACCTCCACATCGCCAAGGACATCCCCGTCGCCGGCGGGATGGCGGGCGGCAGCGCCGACGGCGCCGCAGCGCTGCTGGCCTGCGACACCCTGTGGGGCCTCGGCTCCACCCAGCAGGAGCTGCTGGAGATCTGCGCCGAGCTGGGCAGCGATGTGCCCTTCAGCCTGGTGGGCGGGGCGGCGCTCGGCACCGGCCGGGGGGAGCTGCTCACCCCGCTGACGGTCGGCGGGGACTTCCACTGGGTGTTCGCCGTCGCCGACGGAGGGCTGTCGACCCCGGCGGTGTACGGGGAGTTCGACCGGCTCACCGCCGGGGTGAGCGTGCCCGAGCCGGAGCCGTCGGCCGATCTCCTCCGCGCGCTGAGCACCGGTGACACCCTCGCGCTGGCGGCGGCGCTCACCCACTCCAACGACCTCCAGCCGGCGGCGCTCTCACTGCGCCCCTCTCTCGCCGAGACGCTCGGGGCCGGGCTGTCGGCGGGTGCGCTCACCGGTCTGGTCTCCGGTTCGGGCCCCACCACGGCCTTCCTCGCGGCGGACGCCGAGGCCGCGCGGTCGGTCGCGAAGTCCCTGACCGAGTCCGGCACCTGCCGCACGGCCCGGGTGGCGTCGTCACCGGTGCCGGGGGCCGTGGTCGTCCGCTAGGGAGTTTCTTTCGGATCGGGCCGGATCGGTGAGCGGGGTCCGGTGCCGTGGATCGCGAGGCGGAGGAGGGAGCCCACGCGGAGCGTCGGCG
>NZ_JBEOYB010000127.1:0-11517 GCF_040296845.1 Streptomyces sp. NPDC001985 | reverse complement strand
CATCACCCCCGACAACGAACACCACATCCTCACCCACAACGCCCACCACCCCTCCCCCACCACCGCCTTCGCCCTCTCCCGCCTCGCCGACCCCGCCCTCGACACCCTCCACCCTTCCCCTACCTTCGGTGTGGATTCCCCTACCCCCATCGGCGTCTTCCGCTCCGTCCAACGCCCCGTCTACGACACCCTCATGAACACCCAACTCGACACCGCCATCGAACAGAACGGCAAGAGCGATCTGGGAACACTGCTCGCGGGCCAGGACACGTGGACCGTGGTCGGCTGAATGAGCCGAATCGGCTCTCCATCGGACATAGGGATTGGACCGACAGATACGATCAGCCCATGTCCGGGTTTCGCTGAAGAATATCTGGCGGATGGCTCATGCTTGCAACGATTCTGCGGGTGGAAATACTTGCCCGACGCGGCCTTTTCTGAAGCAGTGGCCGATTCCGGGATAAACAGCGGGTCATGGATGACCCCTTCACGTTCAGTCCGCCGCCCGCGCGGAAAGACGTCCCGCCGGTCGCGCCCGCCCCGGAGAATCCGCCCGCATATGCCGGTATGACCGGCGTCCCGGAGCCGGGGGGTGAGCCCCGGTCCGTGGAAATCGCGGCCGACGCGGAAATCGAGGACTTCAGGGAGCCGCCCGCGTCCCCGTGAAAGCGCGGGCCCGCTGGAGCACCGCCACCGCGTCGGGCTGGCGGCGGTATCCCCGCAGCGACAGGCGCATCTGTCTCAGGGCCTGGTCAGCCGGGTTCGACTCCAGGCTCGGATAGTGGTCGAGGAAGGCGTGCCAGTGCAGGCACGACTCCTCCAGCCGGCCGAGCGGCAGCAGCGTCTCCGCGAGCCGGGCGCGGACGAGCGCCAGCGGCCGGTGCCGGTCGGCGGCCCGGCCCTCCACGGCCGCCGCGAGAGCCTGCGCCGCCCGGTCGGTCTCCCCGAGGGCGAGCAGCACCTGCCCCCGCTGATAGTCGAAGCCGGGCCGTGGATAGCCGGCGAACGGCCCGGCCTGACTGCTCGCACGGTCGTACCGCGCCTCGGCCGTCGAGAGGTCGGCGACGGCCCGGTGGCGGTCCCGCGCACAGGCGTGGACGGCGGCGCGCTGGCCGAGCAGAAAGGACGCGGTGTACGGATCGGTTACCGGTCCCGTCGTGTCGACGGCGGTCTCGGCGAGCCGCCGCGCCTGGCCGCCGAATCCGAGGTCCAGCGCCTGGACGCTCATGGCCCGCAGGGTGATCGCGTAGAGCCGGCGGTCGTCGGCCTCGCGGGCGAGGTCCAGAGCGCTGGTGAAGTACCGCTGGGCCAGGCCGGGCGCGCCCGCGTCCATGCTCATCCGGGCGAGCAGATGGGTGAGCTGTCCCGCGCCCGTGAAGAGGCCGGGCCGCAGCGCGGGCGCGGCGGGTCCGGCCAGGAGCCGGCTGGTGTCGTCGGCGAGATAGGCGGTGAGCGCGGTACGGGCGTGGGCGCCGCCGTGCACCGCCATCAGATCGCTGAACACCTTGGTCATCCCGTGCAGCCGGTGGACGTCGGCGGGGGTGACCCGGCGGCCCGTGTCCCCGGCGCGGACGGATACGTGCCGCTTGGGCCTCCAGACCGGCGAGGCGCCCGCGGCGCCGACGCTGTACGCGGTCCGGGCGAGCCGCGCCCGCTTGAGCGGTTCGCTGTCGGCGCGGCACAGCGCGGTCAGCCGTTCCACCGCGTCCCCCTCGCCCTGGCGGGGCAGCGCGTCACCGGCGGGCTGACGGTGCCGGACGAGGCCGGTGTCGACCGCCGTGACCAGCCGCCCGCTGCGCGCGCTGAGCGCGGAGGCGACCAGGTCGGGAATGGGCGGGTTGGGGCGGGAGCCGGTGAGCCAGTGGGCGACCGAGGTGCGGTCGTAGGCCAGCCGCATGCCCTGAGCGGCGCCCACGGCGTTGACCGAGCGGGCCAGCTGCGCGGGGCCCCAGTCGGCCTCGTGGAGCAGTTCGGCGAGCAGGAGGTTGGGCTGGCGACGGGCCATACGGCCTCCCTTCGGCGGGCCGCTCCGGCTCCGCGCTCCTCGGGGTCGGCGAACGGCGCGGGCGGGCGGCGGGTGTGCGCGGCGGGTTCGGCGGACCGGTTCCATCATCCCCCGTGGAGAGGCTCCGAAGGAGTGGGCGGCGGTCGCGCATCTACCCAACTCCCCTGCCAGTGCCCCCACTTGAGCGATTCAGTCGTCCAGCGTCCCGTATCGGCCACAGAGGGTGGCCGAATGGCGCCGGAGGCCGCTTCCCGGGCCCTGTCGCCGCTACGGTCAACTCCCGGAAAAATAACGAGTTCCGGTACGTCCCGGCGATGTCCCAACCGCCCCGAAGGGCTCGTCGAACAGGCTTCCCGACCGACACTTTCAGCCAATGTCTTGACTGGGTTCAACCCGGCGTCACCACGGCTCCTAGGGTGGTCCCATCTGGTGCGCCGGGGGGATCGGCGCACGCGCAGGACGGGGGAACGATGGAGCCGATCACCGCGGTCGCCGCCGCAGGGGTAGCCCTGGTGGCGAAAGGCATGCTGGAGTCCGTGGGGCAGGAGGCCGGACGCACCGGCTGGGGCGGCGGAGCCCGGCTCATGGAGCGGATGAGGGCCCGGTTCCGCGGCGACACCGAGGCGGAGAGCGCCATCGACACGGTGGCCCGGGACCCGGCGGACACCACGGCCCGCGACGAGCTCCAGCGGCTGCTGCTCGCCCATATGCTGCGCGACCGGGTCTTCGAGGACGATGTGCGGCGGCTGGTGGGCGAGGCGGTGCCGGCCCGGCGCGGCCAGGGCCCGCAGGTGAACGCGGCCGTCATCAAGACCGCCCAGGTGTTCAACGAGAAGGTCGAGATCCAGGGCGACTGGAACACCAACTGATCGGACGCGAGCGCCGCGCTCGGCGTGCGCCGCTCCCCCCTGCCCGGGGACGGACCGGCCGCCGCGCGCACCCGCGTACTCCCGCACCACCCCGTCACGAGAGTTCATCGGCTCATGAGCAAGGAAGCACCACCCGACGAGGCGCCGGCGGCGCCCGTTCCGGGTCCCGCCCCGGCGGCCGGGACCGACGGCGGCGAGGCGCCGAGGCCCGACCCGCCACCGCCCGACCGGACACCCGGGCCACCGCCCGACCCCGACGGCCCCGTCGGTGAGAGCGACGCCCTGGCCTCGCTCGCCCGGGGCGGCGACGACGACCGCTCCGAACGGAGCGAGGCACTGCGCGCCGGTGTCATCGCCGATCTGATCGCCGAGCGGCTCAACGCCGACACCGCGGGGACCCGCATCGGCACCCTCGCCCTCTTCAACGACACGGTGAGCTTCGGCGGCGGCTTCAGCGCCGGCGGCGGGGCCCGCGCCGCCGGGGCCGGCGGCCCGGCCGGTACGGCGTCGGTGGCCCTGCACCCGTCGGAACTCGCCGACCACACGGAATGGTTCATCCAGCCGGAGGAGTACGACACGGCCCTGGAGGCGCTCCGCGCCGACCGGCTGGTGGTCCTCACGGCGGCCCCCGGGACGGGCCGCGAGGCGGCGGCGGTCAATCTGCTCGCCGAGGCGCTGGCGATGAGCGGCACCGGCGGGGACGGGGCGGACGGCGCGGGCGGCTGCCACCGGCTGCTGGACCCCCGGCCGGTCCTCGGAGCGGGGTGGGAGCCGCCCGTGCGGGAGTGCGGTCTGCTCGCGGTGGTGGACGGCGCGGCAACGGGTGTCCGGGCCGTCGACGCGGCGGCCGTCCGGGGGCTGCACGCGGCCCTGCGGGCGTCCGGCTGCTATCTCGTACTGATCGGCGGCCACGATCTGGAGCTGGCGCTGACCGGGCTCGCCCCCGGTCTCCCGGCCCGGTTCCGGCTCTCCGCCGTGGACCCGCTGACCGTGGTGGAGCGCCGGGTGCTGGGGCACGGCGCGGACCGGGAGAGCCGGGACGAGCTGCGCGCCCTGCTGGAGCGCGGCGGCGCGGTCGCCGCGCTGCGGGAGCGCCCGTCCGCCGGGCACGCGGTGCGGCTGGCGTCGGTGGTGCGGGCCGGAGGCGATCTGGCGGCGGCCGTCGCCGCGCTGCGCGACCCGAGCGAGCAGGTGCGGGAGTGGTTCCACCGGCACCGCGACCCGGACGCGCTGGCGTTCGCGCTGGCCGCCGCCGTCCTGGAGGACAGCGGCTATCTCACGGTCGCCGAGGCGGCGATCCGGCTGCGGACCGCGCTGAGCGAGCCCGTGACCGCACCGCCCGATGTCCGCTTCCGGGACCGGCTCGCCGACGAGCAGTCCTGGCTGCGGCTGGAGCCGGCCCCGGAGGGCGGTCCGCCCCGGGTGCGGTTCCGGTCCGCGCTGCTGCGGCAGGTCGTCCTCGCCTGCGCCTGGACCACGCTCGACGGCCGCCGGGACGCGCTCCTGGAGTGGCTGCGCCGGCTGCTGACCCACCCCGATCTGGAGGTGCGGGCCCGGGCCGCCGTCGCGGCCGGTGTGCTGGCCTGGGCGGATCACCACTACGCGGTGCACCGCTTCCTCACCTCCTGGGCGGGCAGCACCTCCTGGCCGGTGCGGCAGGCGGCGGCGACCGCGCTCGGGGTGGCCGGCAGCCGGGCCGACACCGAGGACCCGGTGTGGGAGCTGCTGCGCACCTGGGCCAGTTCGGGCACCTCCGCCCACGCGCGCCGGCTCGCGGGCACGGCGGCGAACGCGGTGGGCGGGCTGCTGGGCCGCAACTCCCCCGGCCGCGCCGTCCAGGTGCTGCGGGCCGCGCTGGACCGGGACGACGACTGGGGCACGCTGGCGCCGGTCGCCTGGGGCGGTGTCCATCTGATCCACCAGGGGCGTGCCCGGGAGGTCCTGGACGCCTATCTCGACTGGTCCGAACCGCAGGACCTGTCACCGCCGGTGGTGAAGACCCTGTCGGCCTTCGTCTTCGCGGTCTCCCTGCCGTACGAGGAGGGGACGGCGGGCTCGGCGCGCGGCGCGGTCCCGGGGGTGCCGCTGCTGCTGGCCCGGCTGCGGGAGAACCCGGAGCGGCTGGCGGAGCTGTGGGCCCGGGCGCTGGCCCGCAGACCGACGCAGGAACCCGCGCTGGACGCGCTGCGGGAGTGGCTCGATGTGTACGGGCCGCGCTGCCCGGGGGGCCCGGCGCGCCTGGCGGAGCTGGTGGCGGCCATCGCCCGCAGGCCCGGCAAGCACCGGCAGCGGCTGCGGTACTGGCTGGACCGCTGGGCCCGGGACCGGGACCGGCCCTCCGAGGCCGCCGCCCGGCTGCTGAGTGCGGTGGAGCGCGGCTGAGGTGCGACGGCGAGCGCGAGGAGAGGAGAAGCGGCCGTGAACGAACTGACCTACGACCCCGTCCTGGACCGTCAGCCGCTGCCGAAGTGGCGGCTGGGCAGTCCGCTGAAGCCCCCGGAGCCGGGCCGGGCCCTGGTGCTGGTCCGGGAGAGCGGCGGCCCGCTGACGATCAGGAGCGGCGAGGAGGTGCCGTCCGCGCGCTTCGGCGCGTACCAGAGCGTCTTCACGGTCGATCTGACCGAGCACCGGCTGCTGCTGGACATCGAGCCGCTGCTGAGCCGGGACCCGACCTTCTCCTTCCGGAGCCGGGTCGATCTGGTGTGCCGGGTGGCCGACCCGGCGGAGGTGGTGCGGCGCGGCATCCGCGATATGAGCGGCGCGCTCTACGGGCATCTGCGGCGGATGCTGCGGGAGGTGTCGCGGGAGTACGACATCGCCGAGTTCCACGAGGCCGAGACGGCGCTCAACGCGACCCTGCGGGACTTCACCGGGGACTCGGCGATCCGGCTGCGCAATATCGGCGTCGAGCTTCTCGTGGACGAGGAGGAGATCGCCGCCAGCGGTCGGTCGTTCCGCGATGTGGTGCGCGAGACCCGGCTCGACGGGATGCGCCGCGACCGCCATCTGCGGGTGCTCCGCGAGGAGGGCGAGGCGGGCCTGGTGGCCGAGATCATGGAACGGGAGGGGCCCCGGGCGGCGCTCGCCTGGGTCGAGCAGCGCAAGGCGGACGAGCGGAACGCGCGGCTGGCGGCGGCGGAGCTGGTGCTCAAGCGCGGCGACGCGGACCGGGAGCCGTTCGAGCAGGCGGAGCTGGAGCGCGCGGTGGTGGAGGACGTACTCGGCGACGGGGGCGGGCTGTTCGGGGACGGCGGGGACGGCTCGCGGCGCGGACGGCTCAGGGGCGCGCTGGCCTCCGGCGGCCGGGACAGGGACAGGGACCGTGAGCCGGACCGGGACCGGGGCCCGGAGGAGACCGGGGAGCGCTCGCCCCTGCGCGGGGAGGTCGTACCCCCGCGCGACACCGCCCCGCCCGACGACGAGCCGCTGCCACCGCCCGGCGGGGGCCGGCCGTGGGGCACGGGTGCCATGGACCGGGACGGCGGCCCGCGCGCGGGAAGCGGCACGGACGACCGGCGTACGGGAAGCGGCCGGCCCGGCGCGCGCGACCGGGGGCGCGGGGACGGCCCGGACCCGGGAGGCGCGGGCCGGGAGGACGACCGGGGTGCCGGGAGCGGTGGGTCCGGTGACCGGCGCGGTGGCAGCGGCGGGCACGGCGGCGGCGCGCCGGGCCGGGCCGGTGGTGGTGACGGCGGGGCCCGGCGGGAGAGCCGGGTCCGGGGGACGGCCGGCAAGCGGCGGCCGGACGACGACAATCGCGGGGAGCGACGATGAGACGGCGCGACAGGTCATCCGGCGGTTCTCCGGGCGGGCCGGCCCACGGCACCACCCCCTGGCACGCGATCGACGGCGGCGGCCCCCCGCCCGCCGCACCGCTCCCCGCGCCGGAGCCCCGGGCCGGGTACTCCCCGCCGGCCGGGCAGCTCCCCACCCGGTGGCCCGGCCGCGCCGACGGCCCCGCCCCCGGCCCGGACACGGGCAGAGTCCCCGAGCCCCCGCCCCGTACCGCCTGGACCCATGAGCAGCCGGAGCTGATCTCCGTGGCCGTGTGGACCGAGCGGGTGCCGGGGCGCGGCGAGGACGCCGAGCCGCTCTTCGCCCATCACCAGGAGAGCGGACAGGGGCTGCTGGCGGTCTTCGACGGCGCGGGCGGCGCCGGGGCCTCGCCGGTCTGGCCCGCCCCCGGCGGCACGGTGATGACCAGTGCCTGGACCGGTTCGCGGGTCGCCAGGCTCGCCACCGAGTGCTGGTTCCACGAGGTCGCCCAGGGGCTGGACGAGCCGGGACCCGAGCGGCTGCACACCTATCTCGACTACTTCCTCTCCCATGCGCCCCAGCGCCGCAGCAAGATCGCCGGGACCATGCGCCGACAGCTCCCCACCACCCTGGCGGCCGTCCACTACACGACCCGCGCCGACCGCCGCGCCCTCGAACTGCGGGCGCTCTGGGCGGGTGACTCACGGGCCTATCTGCTGCGCCCGGAGCGCGGCCTCCAGGTCCTCACCCGGGACCACACCCGCGAGAGCGACGCCCTGGAGCTGCTGCGGAGCGACCCCCCGATGACCAATCTGGTCGGCGCGGACCGCCCGTTCACCGTGGCCTCGCAGCTCCAGCAGGGGTTCGAGCTGCCCTGTGTGCTGGTCACCGCCACCGACGGCTGGTTCGGCTATGTGAACACCCCGGCGGACTTCGAGCGGGTGCTGCTGGGGACACTGGCGGACGCCCGCTCCGCCCGGGAGTGGGCCGCCCGGCTCAGGACCGAGGTCACCGGGTACACCGGCGACGACGCCACGCTCGTCGTCACCGCCCTCGGCTACCGGGACTTCGACGCGCTGCGGGAGGACTTCGCCGGGCGGCGCCGGGAGCTGGACGAGCGGGTGGGCAACTTCGGGACGGCCCACGGCCCGGACACGGCCGGGCGGTTCCCGGCGTGGCAGGACGCGACCTGGCAGGCGTACCGCGCCGACTACGAGGCGCTTCTGCCGCCGGAGCCCGAGGAGGGGATGTCATGAGACTGGGTGACACGATCGCGGGCTACCGCGTCATCAGCGAGCCGACCAACGCCAATGGCGGCAAGTGCATCTGGGCGTTCGCGAAGAAGGACGGCCAGGAGTTCTTCCTCAAGCAGTTCCTGGACCCCAAGCGCCCCCGGGAGGGCTCCGACCCGGCGAAGCCGAGTGTGCGCATCCGGCTGGAGGTGTGCGAGGAGTTCGAGGCCCGGCACCGCACCATCATGACCCGGCTGCGGCCGGACGCCCGGGGCGGCGGCAATCTGGTGCTGGCCCGGGACTTCTTCCACCAGGGCAGCACCTACTACAAGGTCACCGAGCGGATCGACACCTCCTCCCTGGAGAAGCCGGAGGCCCTGGAGCCGAGGCAGAAGGCGGTGCTCCTCAAGACGCTGGGGATGAGTCTTCAGCAGCTCCACGACATCGATGTGGTGCACGGCGACCTCAAGCCGCTGAACGTCCTGGTCCAGAAGCGGGACGGCGCCGCCTTCCACACCGCCAAGCTCATCGACTTCGACGACTCCTATGTGTCGGGGAGCCCGCCGGGGCCGCAGGACATCGTGGGGGACTCGCTGTACGGGGCGCCGGAGTGGCGGCGCTACCTCCAGGAGGACGGCTCGACCGGGCCGACGGCGCTGACCTGCGCGGTGGATGTCTTCGCGCTGGGGCTGATGACGCACTACTACCTGACGGGCGCGGCGCCGGGCCACGGCGACCGCTACGGCTCCCCCGCCGACGCGGTCAACGCGGGTGAGGCGCTGGAGATCGACCCCCGGCTCTCGGACACCATGCGGGGCCTGGTGCGGGCGATGACCGCGCGGGCGCCGGGCGGGCGGCCCCGGATGGCGGGGTTCCTCAAGGCGCTGGCCGATCCACAGGTCTGTGCGCTGCACCGGCCCCGCGCGGGCGGGGCGAAGCCGGGGGGCGCCGCCGCGCCGCCGGCCGCCGCGGCGGGGGGCGCGGGGGGTACCGCCCCGCGCGCCAGCAGGATTCGTACCAACCTCAAGGGCTCGGGGGCCCGCCCGGCCGCCCCGCCGGCACCCGCGCCCTCGCCCTCGCCGGCGCCCTCCCCGGCGCCCAGGGCGGAGGCCCCCGCGGAAGCACCGGCTCCCGCGCCCACCGGGAAGACCTCCCGTGTCCGTATCAATCTGAGCGGCCAGCGCGGCTCCTCCTGACGCCGCCCGCCCGTCCCACCCTTGAGGAGAGAGCACATGAACGCCGGAAACGATCAGTACCAGGGCAATCTTCAGTACGCGGTCGACCTCGTGCTGTGCATCGACGCCACCGGGTCCATGTTCCCGGTCCTGGACGCGGTGAAGGCCAGCGCCCTCCAGTTCCACGAACGCCTCGACGAGGTGATGGGCAAGAAGGGGAAGGCGATCAGCCAGCTCCGGCTCAAGGTCATCGCCTTCCGCGACTTCGGCGACGACCCCTCCAACGCCATCGAGCAGACCGACTTCCTCCGACTGCCCGAGCAGGCGCGGGAGCTGGAGGCGTTCGTCCGCACCATCGACGCCACCGGCGGCGGCGACATCCCCGAATCGGGTCTGGAGGCGCTGGCCCTGGCGATCAACGCGCCGTGGGAGAGCGGGCTGGACCGGCGCCGCCATGTCGTGGTGATGTTCACCGACGCCCCGGCGCACCCGCTGGGCACGGTCGGCGCGTCCGCCGCCACCTATCCGCCGCACATTCCGCGCTCCCTGGACGACCTCTTCGAGCAGTGGGGGTACGCGCGCAGCCAGACGGCGGTGATGGAGCAGTCCGCGAAGCGGCTGGTGCTCTTCGCCCCCGATCAGGCCCCGTGGTCGGACCCGATCGCCGAGGAGTGGGACCTGACCCTGCACTTCGCCTCGCGGGCGGGCGAGGGCCTCGAGGAGTTCGAGATGGACGAGATCATCGAGACGATCGCGAACAGCCTGTGAGACAGCTCCTGGAGTGGGACGGCTTCCGGCTGCGGGAGGACGAGGAGCGCGGCACGCTGATCCTCCGGACGGAGTGGTCGCGGATGGAGGTGCTCGCGCGCACCTGCGAGTCGATCGGGCTGCTCGCCCACGGCGCCGGACCGCGGCTGATCCTGCACTTCACCGACCGGGCCCGGCAGGGCGAGGAGCGGGTGGTGGTCCGGGTCGCGGTGCCGGAGGACCGGGTCCACGACGCGCGGGAGGCGGTGGAGCTGCTGCGCCGGGCCCATGGCATCCCGGAGGCCGCCGAGTCCGAGCAGGAGGAGGAGCCGCTGGTGCGGATTCCCCGGGACTCGCCGGAGTGGGTGGTGTCGCCGGCCTCCGGGATCAGCGACGCGCTGTACGCGGAGGTCTTCGGGCGGATCGAGTCGGAACGGGTGTCCTGAGGCCCCGGTCCGGGAGCACCAGGGGGAGAGGGAGTCACGGGGTGACGGCGGCGAACTGGCGGTGCCCGGAGTGCGACAGCTACAGCGGACCGGGTGACACGGCGTGTGTGGCCTGCGACACCCCGCGCGGCTCCCGGGCACCGGCCGCGCCGGCCGCCCGGAAGCCGGCGCCGGCCCGGCCGCCCGGGGACTGGCGGTGCGACAGATGCGACACCAACAACGGTCGGGGCGATCCGTCCTGCCTGGTCTGCGGGACCGGCTGGCGGAGCGCGGCGAGGAAGGCCGCGACGCCGAAGAAGCCGAGCCCCAGGAAGTCGGCGCCGAAGCCGTCGCCGAGGAGCACGGCGAAGCGGCCGGCCCCGAAGCCGGCGGCCGGGGCGGGCGCGGCCACGGGGGTCCGGCCGGGGACGGGCGGGGGACCCGCCGGGAGCACGCGCCCCGGTGCGCCGGGCGCGGGTCGCCCCCGGGCCACCGCCCGCCCGCGCTCCGGCGGGGACGCGCTGTTCCACCCGCCGCCGGGCGGCACCGGCTACATCCCCACCACGGCCCGCGTCCCGGCCCCGGCGCCCGCGCCCGCGCCGAGGCCCCGGCCGTATGTGCCCCCGCGCTATGCGCCGCCGCCGAGGAAGCGGCGCAGCGGGGTGAAGGGCTGCTTCATCGCGCTTCTGCTCTTCTTCGTCGGCGTGCCGGTGGCCCAGTACGCCATCACGGAGGGGTACGAGTCCCTGAGGTCCCCGGACGAGGAGAGCGCGGGGCCCTCGCCGGCGCCGTCGGGGAACGCGCCGGGGAGCTGCCCGTCCCGGATCGCGGCGGAGCTGCCGAAGGGGGCGGGGGCGTCGCTGGAGGTCGCGTACCGCACCGGGAACAAGCAGATCGTGCTCTGCCGGACGAAGGGCGGAGAGCTCTACTACTTCGGGGAGTTCAGCGATCGGCGGGAGGCGGGGGTGAGTATGCGGGCGCGCGGGACCTCGGAGGGGTATACGGCGCGGAATGGGCCGTATCGGTATGAGATCCGGGGTGGGGTGGTGACCATCTATGAGTCGGGCCGCCGCATCGGGAGGGAGTCGCTGACGCGCGAGCCCTCCCCCACCTGACCCCCCGCCCACCCCGGTTGCCCCGAGCACCCCCAGCCCGTCCAGCATTTCCTGGCAGCCCGCACAAACCCAGCCCGTCCGGCGATTGAGGACGGACCCCGCACCACAGGACCCCGCACGCTGCGGGCCACGGTCGGGGGCCAGCCCCCGAACCCCCGCTCCTCAATCGCCGGAGGGGCTGGGTGGTGCGGCT
>NZ_JBEOYB010000126.1:0-11926 GCF_040296845.1 Streptomyces sp. NPDC001985 | reverse complement strand
GGGCCCCCCGCCCGGGGCCGGCCCCCGCCGGCCGCGGCCCCGACCGTACCGCCGTTCGAGGTCCGCGTCAGTCGAAGACGACCGTACGGCGCCCATTGAGCAGAATCCGGTGCTCGGCGTGCCACTTCACCGCGCGCGCCAGCGCCTGGCACTCCACATCGCGGCCCACCGCCACCAGCTGCTCCGGCGTCACCCCGTGGCCCACCCGCTCGACCTCCTGCTCGATGATCGGGCCCTCGTCGAGGTCGGCCGTCACATAGTGCGCCGTCGCGCCGATCAGCTTCACCCCGCGCGCGTGCGCCTGGTGGTAGGGCTTGGCACCCTTGAAGCTCGGCAGGAAGGAGTGGTGGATATTGATGATCCGGCCGCTCAGCTCCCGGCAGAGACCGTCCGAGAGCACCTGCATGTAGCGGGCGAGCACCACCAGCTCCACCCGCTCCGCGCGCACCAGCTCCAGCAGCTCGGCCTCGGCCTGCGGCTTGTTCTCACGGGTGACCGGAATATGGCGGAAGGGGATGTTGTACGAGGAGACCAGCTCGGCGAAGTCGGTGTGGTTGGAGACGACGGCGGCGATCTCGACCGGCAGGGCGCCGATGGAGGAGCGGAAGAGCAGATCGTTGAGGCAGTGGCCGAATCTGCTGACCATCAGGACGATCCGCATCGGCTCCTCGGCGAGATGGATCTGCCAGTCCATCTGGAAGGAGTCGCCCACGGCGGCGAAGCTGGCCCGCAGCTTGTCGACGGTCACCGGGGCCTCGGCGGAGAAGTGGACACGCATGAAGAACAGACCCGTGTCCTGGTCCCCGAACTGCTGACTGTCCTCGATGTTGCAGCCGGTGATGAAGAGATAGCTCGACACGGCGTGGACGATGCCCTGTTTGTCCGGGCAGGCGAGGGTCAGGACGTACTGGTCGGTCATCCTCGTAGGGTGCCATATCCGGCGCGCCGGGCCGGGCGGCGTCCACGACGCGGTCGTGCCGTACGGACCCGGGGCCTCAGGCCGTACGGGTCATGATCCGCAGCACATCGAGCGAGCGCGGCGGCGCGTCCGGGTCGTCGCCGTCGCCGGCCGCCAGCCGTATATGGGCGTCGCGGCAGGCCCGGACCGCCTCCGGCCAGCCGTGGTGCGCCATATAGGCCGAGACATGGGCGTCCGCCCCGACCTGGTGCATGATCCGCAGCACCCGGAGCACGGCCACATCGACCAGCGCCGCCTCGCCCGAGTCGCGGAAGATCGTGCCGACGTACTTCTCGGCGGACCAGTTGTCCAGCCAGGTGTCCTCGACCAGCCGGTAGACGGCGTCGGTCACATCTCCGTACCCCTCCAGGCCGGTGAGCCAGGCCTCCTGCTGGAACGCGGGGTCGGAGAGCATGTGAAGCGCGGAGCGCACCTGCGCGCGCCAGCGCCACCACGGCATGTCGTTGAGTGGCATACCGCCCATGGTGGATGAGCGACGCCCACGACGGGAAGAGGGGACCGGTCCTTGCTGGTGCACGCCGTCGATCGTACGTTCCTCGGCGGCGCGGTCCGCGGGCCCCCCGCAATTCACCTGTCCGTCACCCGGTGTTGACGGCCGCACACTCCGCCGTTACCCGGTGGCGGAAGGGTGACGGGTCATGACCCGCAGCCGACGCACGACCTTCCCCCGCTCCCTCCGCCCCTCGGGGAACGGACCCCGGGCCCGGGCCCCGCGCGGTGTGCCGGGGGCCGTCCTCGCGGCCTCGGTGGCCGGGGCGCTGGCGGTCTCGGGCTGCGGGGTGGTCCCCGGGATGGGCGGGGGCGGCCCCGGGCCGCTGAAGGTGATGACCTTCGCGCCGGAGAAGACCCAGGCGACCAATATGCCGGGAATGCCCGCGATGGCGCATGCGTACGCCCGCTGGGTGAACTCCCGGGGCGGACTCGACGGGCGGCGGCTCCAGGTCATCACCTGCAATGAGCGGAACACCGCCAAGGGGGCGTCCGACTGCGCCCGGCAGGCGGTCAGGGAGGAGGCGGTGGCGGTCGTCGGCTCGTACAGCCAGCACGGCGACGCCTTCCTGCCGCCGCTGGAGGCCGCGGGAATCCCCTTCATCGGCGGGTTCGGGATCTCGGACGAGGAGTTCGACAGCTATCTCTCCTACCCGGTCAACGGCGGCCAGCCGGCCCTGCTCGCCGGGCACGGCATCCAGCTCGCGGACGTCTGCCGGCGGGTCGCGCTGGTACGGCCCGACTCCATCACCGGGGACCGGTTGCCCCGGCTGCTGAACGCGGGCCTCGCCGAGGGGGACACCCCGACCACCGATGTGCTCGCCCCCGAGGACGCGACCGACTACACCGAGGCCGCACGGCGGGCCCGCGCCGAGGCGGGCGCCCCGCCCGGGGGTCCCGCGGGGCCGGGCTCCGGGGCGGGGCCGGGCTCCGGGGAGGAGGAGCGGCCCGGCTGTGTCACCGCCGCGCTCGGCGACCGCACCGAGACCTTCTTCGACTCCTTCCGCCGGCTGCCCGACGACGAGGCGCGGGTCAGGGTCTCCTCCGTGCTCGGCAGCGTCGGCCAGCCGCTGATCAACCGCACGGGCGGCCGGAACGGCCCCTTCGAGGGCGCCTTCGTCACCGGCTGGTACCCCGACTCCGGGGACGAGCGCTGGGCCGGGATGAAGCGGGTGATCGACGAGCACGCCTTCGGGGACAACCGGGTCGACCCGGCCGATCCGGGGGTGCAGACCACCTGGATCGCGTACACCGTCCTCCGTACCGTCGTGGAGTCGCTGGACGGCGACGAGATCACCGCGCGCCGGGTCGCCGACGCCCTGGACGACGGGGTCCGGGTGACGACCGGCGGGCTCACCCCCGAACTGCGCTGGGAGTACCGGGACATGCTGGGCATCCCCGGCTTCCCCCGGATCGTCAATCCGCGCGTGACCTTCCAGGAGGTCCGCGACGGCCGGCTGGTGGCGCAGCGCGAGGGGTTCGTCGACGTCAGCGAGACACTGACCGATTCGGTGTCCCTGGTGAACTGAGGGAGCCGCCGGGGTCAGAGCTGGTGGCTGCGGCGCTGGGGGAGGCCGTGGGCGGTGGCGATCGGGTTCCAGAGCTCCGACGCCTCCTGCTTGGCCTCGGTGGCCTCGCCGCTGGCGGCGTTGCCCTGGGCCGCGCGCTTGGTGGTACGGGCCTTGCCGCCCTTGCAGCCCTTCTTGCCGCCCACCTGGTCGGCCCAGGCCGCGTAGTGGTCGTCCGCCGCCGCCGACGCCCGCCAGGCGTCGGTGAGCGACTCGGAGAGATCCTCGTGCTCGGGGAGCTTGCCGACGTCCAGCCCCGACAGCCGGGTGACCAGGGAGCGGCGCTGCTCGGCCGCGTCCCGCAGATCCGCCGCCGCCTGGCCGAGGTTCGCGCACCGGCGGATGTTCGCCACCGAGCGGATCACCGCGTCACGGCTGTTGTTGCTGTCGGCGAGGAGCTTGTCGAGGGCCTTCGCCTGGGTCTTCACCGGGTCGTCGGCGGGCGGCGCCGGGGCGGGGGCGCTGGCGCTGGGGCTGGGCGCGGCGGAGGTGGCCGCCGCGTTCGCCCCCGTACCGGGGTCCTTCTTCCCGCCGTCGCCGCCCCCGAACACCAGGGCGCCGACGCCGAGGCCGAGGACCGCGCAGCCGACCACCACGGCGGCGATCAGCGGCATCCCGGAGGACTTCCGGCGGCGGGGCGCGCCGGGGCTCTGCGGCTGCTGCTGCGGGGCACGGCGGTGGGAGCCCCCGCCCCCGCCGCCGCTGCCCGGCTGCGGGGCGGGCGGGAAGTGGGGCGGCTGCTGGTGCTGGGGCTGCTGGGGGTGCTGCTGATACGGCTGCTGTCCGCCGGGCGGGGGGCCCGCCGCCGGAGCGGCGGCGGAGCGGAAGAGGTTGTCGAACTCGGCGGGCGGCTGCCGGTCACCGGGTGCCCCGGGACGGATGCCGTACGGCGCTCCCGGAGGCGGCGGCGGGACCGGCGGGGTCTCCTGGCTCCGGTGGCCGGGCGGGCCGTCCTGGCGGCGGTGGGCGCCGCGGTGCGCCGGCGGCCCGGCCACGCTCTCGGGCGGCAGCGCCCCGGCGCCGACGGGAGGGATGATCTGCGTCGCGTCCGAGGGCTCCGGCGGGACGGGCGGGATCACCCGGGTCGCGTCCTGGACCGGCGGCAGGTAGTGCGTGCTGTCGGCGGCTCCCCGCACCGGCGGCGGGTACGGGGCGCTCTCCGCCGCGCCCTGGGCCGGCGGCGGGTAGTGCGTGCTGTCGGCGGCTCCCTGCACCGGCGGCAGCGGGCCCGGTCCGACCGGCGGTATCACCTGGGTCGCGTCCGGGAAGCCGTGGCCGGCCGGGTACCGCGTCGCGTCCGAGGGCTCCGGCGGGACGGGCGGGATCACCCGGGTCGCGTCCTGGACCGGCGGCAGGTACTGCGTGCTGTCGGCGGCTCCCCGCACCGGCGGCGGGTACGGGGCGCTCTCCGCCGCGCCCTGGACCGGCGGCAGGTACTGCGTACGGTCCGACGCGCCCCCGGCGGGCATCCCCGGCGGCGCCTGCGGGGGCAGCGGCTGGGACCGCACGCCGTACCAGTCGGGCGCTCCCTGGGGCGGCTGCGGCACGGAGGGCTGCGGCGGCTCCGGCACGGGGGCCTGCGGCGGCGCGGCGGCCCACGGCGCGCCGGGCGCCGGGGCCGGGCGCTCGCCCGGGGCCCGGGGCGGCCACGGCTCGGAGCCGTCGGACGGCAGTACGACACCCTCGTGCGCCGGCCGGGCGGCGGGGAGCCGGTCGTCACCCTGTCCGCTGTGCGTCACCAGGACTCCTCCATGTGGACCTACGGGAACGTCGGTTCACGCTACCGGGTACCTCGGGTCCCGCCGCACACCCGCCTCGGACCAGGGCGGACAAGCCCCCACAAGCCGCTGTTGGGAGCAGGTCTGTGACGGTCCTCACGCCCGTCCGGCGACGCTCAGGCGGCCTGGAGCTCCACCCGGGCGGCGAACTCGCGGACCGCCGGCTCGTCCGCGTACGGCTCCAGGCGCTGCTGGAACTCCTCCAGGTACTCCGCGCCCCGGCTGGAGCGCAGCCGGGCCAGCAGCTCCACGGCGCGCGTGCCCGTGTGGCAGGCCTGCTCCACCTCGCGCTGCTGCACCTGGGCCGTGGCCAGCAGCACGAGCCCGATCGCCCGCCGCCGGGCGCGGGACTCCGGATGCCCGTCGAGCGCCTGTGCCGCGTGGTGCGCCGAGGCCTCCGCCTGGCCCAGGTCGCGGTAGCAGTGCGCCAGTTCGTCCGCGAGGTAGGCGTGGTCGAAGTGGGTGATCCAGGCCGGGTCGTCGCCCGTCTCCGGCTCGGCCCGCTCCAGGGCGGCGATCGCCCGGCCCGCGACGGCGTGGCAGGTGCGGGAGTCCCCGAGGAGGGCGTGCCCGCGCGCCTCGGCGGCCAGGAACATCGACTCCGCGCGCGGGGTCACCTGCCCCCGGGCCCCTTCCTGGGCGGCGCGGGCCAGTTGGGCGATCTCCCGCGGATTGCCGAGCTGGGCCGCGAGATGGCTCATGGAGGCGGCCAGCACATATCCGCCGTAACCGCGGTCGCCGGCGGCCTGCGCCAGCCGCAGCGCCTGGATGTAGTAGCGCTGGGCGAGCCCCGGCTGTCCCGTGTCGACGGCCATGTACCCCGCCAGCTCGGTGAGCCGGGCGACGGCCGCGAACAGCTCCCGGCCGACGTGCTCCCGGTAGGAGCCCGAGAGCAGCCCGGAGACCACCGAGTTCAGATAGTGGACGACGACCGGGCGGACGTGTCCGCTGCCGAAGCGGTGGTCCAGATCGGTGAGCGCCGCGGTCATCGCCCGGACCGCCTCGACGTCGCAGACGCCGACCCGGGAGCCCGCCGTCCGCGCCACCTGGGAGTCCGCTCCGGTGATCAGCCAGTCGCGGCTGGGCTCCACGAGCGCGGAGGCCGCGACCGAGGTGCCCGACAGGAAGTCGCGGCGGCCCACATCGCTCCGCCACAACTCGCAGACCTGCTCGATCGCGCCGAGGACGGTCGGCGAGAACTGGAGCCCGACGCCCGACGCGAGGTTCTTGCCGTTGGCCATCCCGATCTCGTCGATCGTGACGGTACGGCCGAGTTTGCGGCCCAGCGCCTCGGCGATGATGCCGGGCGCCCGCCCGCGCGGCTGCTGTCCGCGCAGCCAGCGGGCCACCGATGTCTTGTCGTAGCGCAGGTCCAAACCGCGCTCCGCGCCGACCATGTTGACGCGACGGGCGAGGCCGGCGTTGGAACACCCGGCTTCCTGGATGAGCGCCTGCAACCGTTCGTTCGGCTGTCGGGCGACGAGAGGCCTGGCTGCCATGAATACCCCCTGAGGCCGCGGTGATCCACGCAGGGATCATTGCCCGGCTGTATGCGGAGAATGCAGAATTAACGGACTTGGTCTGTTTTTTCCAAAGCGCTGCCGGCGTCGGCCGCTCACGGAGGTTCTCGCCCAGCCCTCGTACCGTCTTCGCATGTGCTCCGGCGCAGGCGACATCCCGTCCCTCTTGTACACGTAGCTACCCGCCACGGGGGCCCGTCCCCGTGCGCGCCCCCATCCGTGCATCGATGCGCCCCATATGCGGGATCATGATCGCGGGGCGGGCCGTAGGGTGCCCGTAACTCAAGGTGACGGTGGGAGTTGAGTGGTCGTGGAAGAGACCATCGGAGTCAGAGAATCCGCGGAGATCCCCCAGCAGAGAGGTGAACAACTGCTGGACCATGCGGTGCGATACGCGGAGGAGCGGCACTGGGACGTGTTCCCCGGCACCTGGCTGGAGGCTGCCGACGGCAGGGAGCACTGCTCCTGCGGCGACACCGCCTGCGCGGCACCGGGCGCCCACGCGGCGAAGCCGGACTGGGCGAGCCAGGCGACGGGCAGCGCCACCGCCGCCCGCCGGCAGTGGGGCAGGAACCCCACGGCGTCGATCCTGCTGCCGACGGGCCGCACGTTCGACGTCCTCGATGTCGCCGAGTCGGCGGGCTTTCTGGCGCTGGCCCGGCTGGAGCGGATGGAGCTGCCGCTCGGCCCGGTGGCCTGCACCCCGGACCGGCGGATGCTGTTCTTCGTGCTGCCGGGCGCGGTGGCCAAGGCGCCGGATCTGATCCGCGGTCTGGGCTGGGCGCCCAGCGCGCTGGATCTGACCGCCCGGGGCGAGGGGCAGTACGTCGCGGCCCCGCCGACCCGGGTCGGCGGCCGGGGGGCGGTGCAGTGGGCGCGCAAGCCCACCAGCGCCAACCGGTGGCTGCCGGACGCGGAGGAGCTGATCAGCCCCTTGGCGTACGCCTGCGGACGGGACGCGGTGGCGGCCCGCACCCGGGGCGCTTAGCCGGTGCCTCCATAAGGTGGACCGTACACAGACGCGTACATACCAAGATGGCGCGGGATGAACGGGACACCGAAAGGCAGGCATCACCATGCCGGACAACCGGGCGACAGAGGCCGGGGGCACAGGTGCGGGCGGGGCAGAGACTGCGCCGCCCGCCGTTCGCGTGGAGGGCCTGTGGAAGCGGTTCGGCGACCAGATCGCCGTCTCCGGGGTCGATCTCACGCTGCCCGCGGGCAGATTCATCGGACTGGTCGGGCCGAACGGCGCGGGCAAGACGACGACCCTCTCGATGGTGACGGGTCTGCTCCGCCCGGACCAGGGCCGGGTGGAGGTCGCCGGGCACGACGTCTGGCGGGACCCGGTCGGGGTGAAGTCCAGGATCGGCGTGCTGCCGGAGGGACTGCGGCTCTTCGAGCGGCTCTCGGGGCGGGAACTGCTCGCCTACAGCGGGCGGCTGCGCGGGCTGCCGGGCGCCGAGGTCGACCAGCGGGCCGCTCAGCTTCTGGACGTACTGGATCTCGCGGGCTCGCAGCACAAGCTGGTCGTGGACTACTCGACCGGGATGCGGAAGAAGATCGGGCTGGCGTCGGCGCTGCTGCACAATCCGGAAGTGCTCTTCCTGGACGAGCCGTTCGAGGGGGTCGACCCCGTCTCGGCGCAGACGATCCGGGGTGTGCTGGAGCGGTACACCGCGTCGGGGGCGACCGTGGTCTTCTCCAGTCATGTGATGGAGCTGGTGGAGTCGCTGTGCGACTGGGTCGCCGTGATGGCGGCGGGCCGCATCCGGGCGCAGGGGCCGCTCGCCGAGGTGCGGGGCGGCGCGCCCTCGCTCCAGAGCGCGTTCCTGGAGCTGGTCGGCGCGAGCGGCCGGGCGGACCATGAGGCGCTGGACTGGCTCGGCGTGGGCTCCCCCTCCACGTCGGGTCCGGGCTCCGGCGCGGGTTCCGTCGCGGGTCCGGCCGGGGGTTCTGTTCCGGGTCCGGCCGCAGGCTCCGCTTCGGGTCCGGCCGCAGATTCCGTTTCGAGCCCGGTCGCAGATTCCGTTTCGGATTCCGCTTCCGGTCCGGCCCCGGGCTCTGCTTCGGGTCCGGCTCCCGGTTCCGCTTCCGGTGGTGTGCGGTGAGCGTGGCCGCCGGGGCGGACCGCGCCTCCTCGCCCCCGTACCCCGTGTCCGGTGCCGGCGCGGCGGGCGGTGGGCCCGACGCCGTGAGCACGGGACGGCTGACCGGGATCTTCCTGCGACTCAAGCTGTCGCTGCTCCGCAACGGACTGCGCCAGTCCGCCACCCGCACCACCGTCTTCGTGATCTCCCTGGTGCTCACCCTGCTGGTCGCCGCCCTCCAGCTCCTCGGGCTCGTCCTGCTGCGCGGCAGCGACCAGGCGGCGACCGTCGCCGTGCTGCTGGCCGGGGTGCTGGCGCTCGGCTGGGCCGTGATGCCGCTGTTCTTCCCGGGCGGGGACGAGACGCTGGACCCGACCCGGCTGGTGATGCTGCCGCTGCGCCCGCGCCCGCTGGTCTCGGCGCTGCTGACGGCGTCCCTGGCCGGCATCGGGCCGCTGTTCGCGCTCTGCCTGCTGACCGGCTCGGCCCTCGCCCTCGCGCACGGCACGGCCGCCGTGCTGGTGTCGCTGATCGCCGTGCCGCTGGCGCTGCTGGTGTGCGTGGCCCTGGCGCGGGCCGTCGCGGCGGGCAACATCCGGCTGCTCACCTCCCGCAAGGGCCGCGATCTGGCGCTGCTGAGCGGTCTGGTGGTCGCGATCGGGTTCCAGTTGGTGAACTTCGGCGCCCAGCGGCTCGGCCAGGCGGGCGGGGTGTCCGCGCTGGAGCCCGCGGCCGAGGTCGTGCGGTGGCTGCCGCCGGCCGCCGCGATCGGCGCGATCGACTCCGTGAGCGAGGGCGCGCACGCCGTGGCCCTCGCCCAGCTCGCGCTCTCGGCCGGGGCCCTGTACGCCCTGCTGTGGTCCTGGCGGCGGAGCCTGACCACCCTGATGACCACCCCCGACGGCTCGACGCTCGGCGCCGCCGGGAAGCCGTCCGCCCGCGGGAGGTTCCCGGGCGGGCCGCACCGGCTGCTGCCCGAGGGGCGCACCGGCACCGTGGCGCGGCGCACCCTGCTCTATGTGTGGCGGGACCCGAAGACCAGGGCCGCCTGGGTCTCCGGTCTCGTGATCGGGCTGCTCGTACCGCTGTTCAACGCCTTCCAGGGGATGGGCTCGGTCTACTTCGCGAGCTTCGCCGCCGGGATGATGGGCATCCAGATGTACAACCAGTTCGGGCAGGACACCTCCGCCTTCTGGATGGTCGCGCAGACCATCTCCTCGACCGGGGACGCCCTCGCGGAGCTGCGGGGGCGGGCGCTGGCGCTGCTGGCCATCACCCTCCCGTACACCGTCCTCGTCAATGTCGTCGTCGCGGCCGTGGTGGACGACTGGCGGGGGCTGGCGCCCGCGCTGGGGATCTCGCTGGCGCTGCTGGGCGCGATGCTGGGGACGGGGGCGGTGGCCTCGGCCCGGTTCGCGTACTCGATCCCGCAGGACAGCGCGTACAAGAACGTCGTGCCGGGGCAGGCGGGGCTCGCCTGGATGTCGATCCTCGGCGGGATGGTGATCGCGGCGGTGCTCTGCGCCCCGCTGATCGCCGCGGCGGTCTGGATGCATCTGACGGACGCGCACGCGGGCCTGTGGCTGCTGCTGCCGGCCGGCGCGGTGTACGGGCCGCTGATCGGCTGGGCCGCTCTGCGGATCGCCGCTCCGCAGACGGCGAACCGGCTGCCGGAGATCCTGGCGGCGGTCAGCAAGGGATGATCCGGGGCTCACGGTGAGTGGTTTCCCGTCGATGCCGGGTGGCTGAAGAAACGTACCGCTGGATCGTCTTCCCAGCTCAACCGGTTGTTTCGAAGTGAACCACTCAAGATTGTCCATATGCCGGACGCCTCTCGGGGGCGTCCGGCACCCGGGCCGAACAGCCCAAACGACCATTCGGTCACCCCTGTTTCCGTGGACACGGCCGGAAAGCGGCGATCGACGTGCGCTCACCGTGCGCTTACGCAAGACTCCCCAGCGCAATCACCCTCAGAGCGAAGGAGTTCCACCGATGCGTTCCGTACGCAGCACGATCGCCGTCGCGGCGGCCCTGGCCCTCGGCGGGGCCGTGGCGGCCTCGGCGCGGGCCGCCGAGCCCACCGAGCGGCCCGCCTCCCACGCCGGGCTGTACGCGCCCTCCGCGCTGGTCCTCGGCATCGGCAAGGGCACATCGGCGGCCGAGTCGACCGTCCAGCGGGCGGTCACCCTCAGCTGCGCCCCGCGCGCCGAGGGCACCCACCCCTCGCCCGCCGACGCCTGCGGCGAACTCCGCGCCGTGAACGGCGACTTCGCCGCCCTGCCGTCGACACAGCCGCAGGCCCTCTGTACGCGCGAGTGGGACCCGGTCACCGTCACCGCCGACGGCGTGTGGCGCGGCGAGCGCGTCGTCTGGTCGGCCACGTACAACAACGGCTGCGAGAGGGAAGCGAGCCTGGGCGGGGCGCTCTTCTCCTTCTGAGGCGGCTCCCGCCGGTGCCGGTGCCGCCGGTGCGGCTTGGCGCCGGTGCCGCCTCGGCCGATGCGCTCACGGGCGCGGCTTCCGCCGGTGCGGCTTGGCGCCGGTGCGCCGGGCAGGGCTCACGGGGCCGGGCAGGGCCCCGGGGGTCCGGTGGGGGCGGGCGGCGGATGACGGCGTGCGGGCCACCGGTGGGTCAGGGGCCGGTGGCCCGCACGCCGTCGCTGTCGCGGGCCAGATCCCGGGGGAGGGCGGCGAGGAAGGGCTCGATCGCCGCGCACCACTCCTCCGGCCGGTCGCAGTGCGCCAGATGACCGCCCTCCGCCAGCTCCGCGTACTGGCCGAGGGGGAGGACTCTGACCATCTCCTGGGCCTCCGCGCGGCCCAGCTCGCCATCCGGCCCCCGGACCACCAGGGCGGGGCAGGGGACCTGGGCCAGCTGGTCCCAGTGGGCGTCGTGCACCCAGGGGGCGCGGGAGCTGAGCATCTGGCGGCGGGAGAAGACCGGGCGCCAGCCGTCCTCGCCCTCGGCCATCACCCGGGCGAAGAACTCCCCGCGCGCGGGGGTGGGCCGCTCGGCCCACGGATCGTCCGCGCCGAACCAGCGGTGGACCTCGGCGACCGAGGCGAAGGGCAGCGGCCAGGAACGGAACCACGCCTCCCACTCCCGCTGCGACGCGGCCCCCAGCGCGGCGGCCCGCATATCGGAGATGATCAGCGCTCCGACCAGGTCGGGGCGGCGGGCGGCGAGCTGCCAGGCGGTGAGCGCGCCCATCGAGTGGCCGACCAGGGTCACCGGGGCGAGGTCCAGCTGTTCGATCGCGGCGACGGCGTCGGCGATGTACGCCTCCCGGGTGAAGGGACCCTCGGGCGGCTTCTCGCTGGCGCCGTGGCCGCGCTGGTCGAGGGCGACCACCCGGTGGCGGCCGGCCAGCCGGGCCGCCACGGGCGCCCAGTGCTCCGCGCATCCCATGAGGCCGTGGAGCAGCAGCATCCCCGGGGCGCCCTTCGTCGAGCCGTTCGTGAAGACGCTCGGCGCGGGCGCCAAGTTCGTCCCCGGCTCCTC
>NZ_JBEOYB010000125.1:0-12453 GCF_040296845.1 Streptomyces sp. NPDC001985 | reverse complement strand
CCGCCGAGCGCCCCACCGCCGCGCCCCCCCCCCCCCCCCGGACCCCCCCCGTACCCCCGACCCCCGGACCCCCGACCCCCGGAACCCCGGACCCCCGGACCCCGGAACCTGGAACTCGCGTACCGGCCTGTCCGCGTACCGCTGTACCGGTCGGACGCCCCCGGGCCGCGTCCCCCGCGACATCGCCCGCCGGGCCCGGAGGTCCGGCCCGGAGCCGGACGGCCACGGATCTCCGCCCGCCCGAGCCGCCGCGGCCACCGCCGCGCCGCTGTCCCGGGGCACTCCCGCGCCCCCCTTCCGCGCCCCCTCCCGCACTCCGGCCGGGCATTGCTCTGCGAGCTATTCCGATATATCGTTGACGTATCGCGACTGATCAACGATGGAAGGAGCGTAACGATGCGTCCCCATGTTTTCGAGCAGGAGCCCGGTGGTGGGCCCTGTGGTCCCGGCCATCCGGGCCGGGGCGGGTTCGACGGGCACCGGGGAGCCTTCGGGCCCTTCGGTCCGCCCGGTCCGCCGGCCGGGCCGCCCTTCGGTGGGCCCTTCGGGGGCGGTGGCCCCTTCGGTGGCGGGCGAGGCCGGCACGGCGGGGGGAGGGGCAGGGCCCGGCGCGGCGATGTGCGTGCCTCGATCCTGGCGCTGCTCAAGGACCGTCCGATGCACGGATACGAGATGATCCAGGAGATCGTCGAGCGCAGTGGCGGGGCGTGGAAGCCCAGCCCCGGGTCGGTCTACCCGAACCTCCAGCTGCTGGAGGACGAGGGGTTGATCACCAGTGAGAGCGAGGGCGGCAAGAAGCTGTTCACGCTCACCGAAACCGGCCGCGCCGAGGCCGAGTCGGGACCGGAGGCCCCCTGGGAAGAGGCGGGGCGCGGGGTCGACTGGGAGACGGTCAACGAGATCCGGCAGGCGGGCTGGGGGCTCATGGAGGCCTTCGGCCAGGTCTGGAAGACCGGCAGTGCCGAGCAGCGGACCAAGGCTGTGGAAGTCATCAACGAGGCCCGCAAGAAGCTCTATCTGATTCTCGCCGGCGAGCGCTGAGCCGAACCGCCCGGACGGGCGTCGAGCGGTCCCGCACGGGCCCTCGGCGCCCGTCGCCGGTTTCAGGTGGTCAGGGCGCCCAGTCTCGCCAGGGACTCCTGGAGCGCGGCCGTCGCCGACTCCGTGAGTTTCGCGGCCATCAGCGACACCGCCGCGCCGGTGAACTCGCCCTCGATCCGGACGAGAGTGGCATCCCCGTCCGGGGTGAGGGAGTAGCGGTTGCCGACGACGACCCCCATCGGGCCGGTGCCCCTGATTCCCAGCTCCCGGCCCGCCTCGAACGCGTACACCGTCCAGGTCACTTCCGCCGGAAAGTCCATGAGCCGCAGCTTCTCCCGGTAGGAAGCCCCCAGCTCCAGGGTGGTCGGGCCGCCGTCCGGGAAGCCGGTGTGCATGGCGTTCCAGCGGCCGTACCCGGGGAAGTCCGTGAGCTGCGCCCAGACCTTCCCGGCCGGTGCCTCGATCCGGGCCTCGGCGCTGACTTCGGCCATACGACCACCCCTCCATGTCGGGTCACGGTGTCGCGGAACGTAAGGGCGCCGGCCGGAACATTCAATACTGATGAGTCGTCAGATCCGGGTGACGGACGGCAGCCGCCAGATCTCCGCCGTGTCGAAGGAGTCCGACGCGCGGGGGTGCGGGCCCTCGTCGTGGCAGTGGAACGCCGCCCAGAAGACATCGCCCGGCAGCGCGTCGGCCGGTGCGTACACCCGGTAGACGTACTGCTGTTCGTCGGAGGCGAGCAGAGCGACCATCCAGACCATGAGGGGAGGGACGCGGCGGGGGAGGGTTCGGTTGCCTCTGGCATACATGCGGGGGTGTGAAAGGCAAGGCGGCGCGCGCCGTCTGTGGGGCATGATGCTCCGATCTCATCCGTAAGGAGGAGAAACCGCCCGTCCCGCCCACCTTGCGCGGGATGGGTGAATAGCCCTCTGCGGGGACGTCCGTGCCCCTCGCGGCTGATGAGGTGGGAGACGTGCAGATCCCTCAGCCCCGGCTGCCCGGCCGGCCCGCAGCGCCCCATACCGAACTCGAAGCAGGACTCGAAGCAGGACTCGACGCCGGTCCCGCCGTCGAACTGGCCCCGGTGATCACGGGTGCGCGCCGGAGAGCGCTGCGCGACGGCGACCGGCAGATCGATACGGCGCATCTGCTGCACGCGCTCCTGGAGACGGACCAGGAGGCCCGGGCCGCGCTCGGGGCCGCGCCGCTGGTGGCGCGGGTGCTCGGGTATCTCGTGCAGCGGAGCATCGGGTACGGGCTGCGCTGGCAGGCGTCGGCGGAGGAGCCGGGCGGGCGGTCGGGGCGCTCGGGGGCCCCGGTGTGGTCGCCCTCGGCGGACGCCGCCCTGCGGGGGGCGGCGGAGCGGGCGGGGCGGCGTGGGGAGCGCGGGGCCGCCGGGGTCGATCTGCTGGCGGCGCTGGCCGGGGACGGGGGGTGCCGGGCGGTGGAGGTGCTGGGGCGGGCGGGGGTGGACGCGGGGGAGTTGAGGGGGAGGCTGGGGGTGGGGTGAAGGCCCTGGCCGGTGCCTTGACCGTGTGCCTCGGCCCGAGGCTTGTGGCCCGGTGTCTGGGCCGGGTGTCTCGGCACCCGGGGGCGCCGGGGCGCCGGGGTGACATGGGTGACAGGGTCGACGGTGCTGACCCGGGCTGGCATCATGTGGCGATGCACGCGTCTCAGGGTAGGAGCACGAGTCTGGGCATTGCCCTGGTCTCGGCGCTGGCGTTCGGTGGGTCCGGGGTCGCGGCCAAGCCGTTGATCGAGGCGGGGCTCGACCCGCTCCACGTGGTGTGGCTGCGGGCCGCCGGTGCGGCGCTGGTCATGCTCCCCTTCGCGTGGCGCCACCGCGACCTGCTGCGCCACCGTCCCGCGCTCCTCCTCGGCTTCGGGCTGTTCGCCGTCGCCGGTGTGCAGGCCTTCTACTTCGCCTCCATCTCCCGCATCCCCGTCGGGGTCGCCCTGCTGGTCGAGTACCTCGGCCCCGCGCTCGTCCTCGGCTGGATACGTTTTGTCCAGCGCCGCCCCGTCACCCGGGCCGCCGCGCTCGGCGTGGTGCTCGCCGTGACCGGGCTCGCGTGTGTGGTCGAGGTGTGGGCGGGCGTCGGCTTCGACGTCCTCGGGCTGCTGCTCGCGCTGGGCGCGGCCTGCTGTCAGGCCTGCTACTTCCTCCTCTCCGACCACGGCAGCGACGGCGAGGACCCGGCGGACCCGCTGGGCGTCATCGCGTACGGACTCGTCATCGGCGCGCTCGCGCTGACGGTGATCGCCCGCCCGTGGTCGATGGACTTCTCCCTGCTGGCCGGGGAGGCCGATCTGGGCGGCACCCGGGTGGCGGCCTGGCTGCTGCTCGGCTGGGTGGTGCTGATCGCCACCGTGCTCGCCTACATCACCGGGGTGCTCTCGGTGCGCAGGCTGTCGCCGCAGGTGGCCGGGGTCGTCGCCTGTCTGGAGGCGGTCATCGCCACGGTGCTGGCCTGGGTGCTGCTGCGGGAGCATCTGTCGCTGCCGCAGATCCTGGGCGGTTCGCTGGTGCTGATCGGTGCGCTGATCGCGCAGTCCCAGGTGCCGAAGGCGCCTTCGGACGGCCCGGTGGCCTCGGGGGCTCCCCTGCCGCCGGCGGAGGAGCCGGACGCCTCCGGCGGCAGGCTCCCCACCGGGCGCACCGGACGGTAGCCGCCGCCTCACAGCCGCCTGAGGTACTCCGGTATGCCGATCGAGGGGTCGAGATCCGGCGCCGGCTCCGGTGTGCCGTACGACGTCACCACCGGTACGACCCCCGTCCAGTACGGCAGTCCGGTGTCCTCCGGGTCGTCGTTCGGCGGACCGGAGCGGATCTTGGCCGAGACCTCGGCCAGATCGATCCGCAGCACCGCCGTCGCGGCCAGCTCGCGCGCGTCCGCCGGCCGGGAGTCCCGGGCCCGGCCCGGCACCACCGCCTCGACCATCGCGTCGAGGGCCGTCAGCTTCTCGTCCCGGTCCGTCACCTGGCGCGCCGCTCCGTGGATCATCAGCGAGCGGTAGTTGAGCGAGTGGTGGAAGGCCGAGCGCGCCAGGACCAGCCCGTCGACATGGGTCACCGTCAGGCACACCGGCATGCCCGCCTCCGCCCCGCTCGCCATGCGCAGGGGGCGGGAGCCGGTCGAGCCGTGGACGTAGACGCGGTCCTCCACCCGGGCGCAGAGCGTCGGCAGCACGACCGGGGCGCCGTCCCGGATGAAGCCGAGATGGCAGACGTACGCCTCGTCGAGCAGTGAGTGGACCAGTGCGCGGTCGTACGAGGCGCGCTCCCGGGAACGGGTGGGGACGGTGCGCTCGGTCGGCTCGTACGCGTCCGGGGTGGCGTCCGACATTGCGTCCTCCATTGCACTAGTGCATAATGGCGTTTGTGCTAGGAGAGTATCGGATCGCAGGGCGCCGCGCATCGGAGATCGCGGCCAGCATCGAGCACGGCGTCAGCTCCGGCGGGCTGGAGCCCGGCGCCGTGCTCCCGCCCATGCGCGAACTGGCCTCCCGGCTCGGCGTCAACCCGAACACCGTGGCCGCCGCCTACCGCACCCTGCGCGAGCGGGGAGTCATCGAGACCGCCGGCCGCCGGGGCAGCCGGGTGCGCTCCCGTCCCGCCAGCACCCCGCGCGGCTCCTTCGGCGTCGACGCCCCACCCGGCGTACGGGATGTGAGCGCGGGCAACCCCGACCCCGCGCTGCTCCCCCCGCTCCGGGACGCCTTCGCCGCCTCCGTCCGCCACAACGACGAGCACCCCGGGCTCTACGGACAGGCTCCCGTCGACGAGGAGTTCGCCCGGCTCGCCCGCGCCGCGCTGGACGCCGACGGGGTGCCCGACGGGGCCGTCGCCGTCACCTCCGGCTCGCTCGACGCCGTCGAGCGGGTGCTCGCCGCGCATCTGCGCCCCGGTGACGGCGTCGCCGTCGAGGACCCCGGCTGGGGGAGCCTGCTCGATCTGGTGTCCTCGCTCGGGCTGCGGCCCGTCCCCGTCGGGGTCGACGACGACGGTCCCCTCGCCGCCGATGTGGAGCGCGCTCTCGGCGGCGGGGCCCGCGCGCTCATCGTCACCGACCGCGCGCAGAACCCCACCGGGGCCGCCGTGAGCGAGGACCGGGCGCGGAGCCTGCGCGCCGTGCTCGCCCGCTTCCCGCACACGCTCCTCATCGAGGACGACCACGGGCACGCCATCGTCGACCAGCCTCTGCACCCCCTCGCCGGGACGACCGCGCACTGGGCCTTCGTCCGCTCCACCGCCAAGGCGTACGGCCCCGATCTGCGGATCGCGGTGCTGACCGGTGACGCCGTCACCGTCGACCGGGTGGCCGGGCGCCAGCGCCTCGGCCCCGGCTGGGTCAGCCGGCTGCTCCAGCGCGCCGTCGCCCGGCTCTGGGCGTCGGGAGCGGTCGACGCCGCCACGGTGGCGCGCTCCTACGGCGAGCGGCGCGACGCACTCGTCCAGGCCCTGCGCGAACGCGGCATCGAGGCCCACGGCCGCAGCGGGATGAACGTCTGGGTGCCGGTCTCCGACGAGACCGGGGCGGTGACCCGGCTGCTGCGCTCCGGGTGGGCGGTCGCCCCCGGCGCGCGCTTCCGCCTCGCGGCGCCGCCCGGGGTGCGGATCACCGTCTCGGCCCTGGCGCCGGACGACATCGGGCGGATCGCGGACGCGGTCGCGGGCGCCGCGGGCCCTGCGCCCTCCCGCAGCTACGGCTGAGAGCGTCCGGACAGCGGTTCCGGGCCCCCCGCCGCGCACCCCGCCGCCGGTTCCGGACTCCGCGGCGCCGGTTCCGGGCCCCCCGCCGCCGGTTCCGGAGCGCCCGTGACCGGCGCGCACACCACGGCCGCCGTCCGCGGGCCCGGCACGGAGGCCGCCACCACGGTCCCCGCGCCCGCCCGCGCTCCCGACCGCTGCCCCCGCCGGCGGCTCTGTGTCAGCGCCGCCCCCGCCAGCACGATCAGCGCGCCCACCGGCGTGTTCCAGCTCAGCCCCTCACCGAGCAGGGCGACCCCCGCCCCCGTGGCGATGACCGGGACGAAGTACGTGACCATCTGCGCGGTCGTCGGGCCGACCTCCTCCACCAGCCCGTACTGGATCAGCATCGCGACCCCCGTCCCCAGCGCGCCCAGGGCCACCACCGCGAGCAGCGGCAGCAGCGGGAGCGTCGACGGCGCGGTGGTGAACAACGGCGTGACCAAACCCAGTTGGACCGTGGCCACCATCAACTGCGCCCCGGTGAGCGAGAGGTGCGAGTGGCCGGTGCCCGCCAGCGTGCGGCGGACGTAGATCCAGCCGATCGCGTAGCAGAGCGAGGCGAGCAGGGCCATGGCGGTGCCCCGGAAGTCGAGCCCGGCGAAGCCCTGCCAGACGCCGAGGACGGTCAGAACGCCGACGAAGCCGATGCCCAGTCCCGCCACTCTGCGCCGGGTCGGACGGTCCTCGGAGAGCGCGACCAGGGAGAGCAGCATCCCCCACAGCGGCGAGGTGGCGTTGCAGATGCCCGCCAGGGTCGAGGAGATCGTCAGCTCCGCGTACGCGAAGAGCGAGAAGGGCACCGCGTTGAGCACGAACGCGGCGACCGTCAGATGGGCCCAGGTGCGGGCGCCGCGCGGCAGCCGTTCCCGGCGCACCGCGATGGCGACGGCCAGGACCGCCGTACCGAAGAACAGCCTGCCGAAGGCGACCTGGAACGGGGCGAACCCCTCGGTGCCGACCTTGATCAGCAGAAAGCTGAATCCCCACACGGTGGAGAGAAAGACGAATCGGACGCGCCAGTCCAGGCGCGGCCGGCGGGCCGGGGACGGGGCGCGGGCAGCGGGAACGGAGGGAACAGAAGGAACAGAGGGAATGGAGGGAACGGAGGGAACTGTGGGAGCGGTGGAGGCCATGGCTCTCACTCTCGGTCCTGCGATGTTGTAGAACAAGCGAGATTTCGTTCAGGGTTTCCCTTAGCATTGCTTACATGTTGAATCTGGAGCGCCTGCGGACCCTGGACGCCCTCGCCCGACACGGCTCGGTCAGCGGCGCGGCCGACGGTCTGCACGTCACCACGTCCGCCGTCTCCCAGCAGCTGTCGAAGCTGGAGCGCGAGGTCGGCCAGCGGCTCCTGGCCAAGTACGGGCGGGGCGTCCGGCTCACCGACGCCGGGCGGCTGCTCGCGGACCACGCGGCCCGCATCCTCTCCCAGGTGGAGCTGGCCCAGTCGGCCATCGAGGCCCAGCGCGGCCAGGTTGTCGGCGAGGCCAGGATCGGCGCGTTCCCCACCGCCGCCCGGGGGCTCTTCCCCACCGCCGTCGCCGCGCTCCGCGCCGACCATCCCGGCCTGCGCGTCCACACCCGGGAGCTGGAGCCCGAGCAGGGCGTCAGGGCCGTCATCCGGGGCGACCTCGATCTCGCGATCGTCCTCGACTGGAGCAACCGGCGGCTGCCCGTCCCCGGCGGCCTCAGCCAGGTGCATCTGCTGGACGACGAACCGGATGTCGCCATGCCCGTGGCGCACCCGCTCGCGAGCCGCGCGGAAGTGGACCTGGAGGAGTTCGCCGACGACGACTGGGTGTCCTGGCCGGAGGGCGAGTTCTGCCACGACTGGCTGATGTTCACTCTGCGCGCCCGGGGCATCGAACCCCGGATCTCCCATCTGGCCGCCGAGCACCACACCCAGCTCGCGCTGATCGCCGCGGGGCTCGGCGTCTGTGTCGCCCCGCGCCTCGGACGCGGCCCGGTGCCGGACGGCGTCGCGCTCGTTCCCGTACGGCAGGGAATGCAGCGCCATGTGTACGCGGTGTGGCGCACGGACGCGGAGAGCCGGCCGTCCATCAGGGCGGCCGTGGAGGCCCTGCGCGCGGCGGCCCGGGGGCGCGGCCCGGGCCGGTGAGGAGGCGCCGGGGTGCGCCGGAGGGGTCAGGGGGGCAGTGGGTTCCGGAGGGGGCAGGGGGTCAGGAGGCCGTGAGTTTGCCCAGGTCCCAGGAGACGACGGTCTCGGGGGTCAGCCGCAGCCAGGCGTGTCTGCCGTCATGGGGCAGGGAGTCGCTGTCGGAGCCGAAGTACTTGCGGGCGAAGAGGCTCTCGGGGAGTTCCAGTTCGGGGCACGGCTCCCCGGTGCGCGGAGCCTCTCCCACGGGAACGGCCGCGCCCGACAGCTCCACCCCGCGCAGCTCTCCGTACGCCTCGCCGGTGTCGACCACCACCGCGAGCCTCGGATCGCGGAGCAGCTGTTCCCAGCGGCGGCTGCGGGTGAGCGAGTACAGCCACAGGGACGTGCCGTCCCAGATGTACCAGAGCGGACTGACGTGCGGACGGCCGTCGGCGGAGACGGTGGCGACCCGACAGGTGTGCTGTCCGGCCAGGAAGGTGTCCCGCTCGGCGGGCGTCATCATGATCTGGCGGTTCCGGCGCTGTGTGGCGGCCATGGATGCCCTCTCCGCGCTGCACGGGGTCCGACTGGGTGCCAGAGAATCATGAGGGGTCTTCCGGTATCGCGCAATGGGGGTTAGCGTCACGCGCCGAAGGCGCCCGGTCGGGGGCGTGCCCGGGACCGGGACAGGGCGGGGGCCGGGGGGCGTTTCCGGGCCGGGGTCGTGACCGGTGCGTCTCCCTCGGGAGCGGGGAAGGGAATCCGTATGCCGCCGTCAGCCCACCGGCCCGCGCGGCCCTCTCGGCAGCCTGAGGGATTCGGCAGCGAGGAGTCCGGCCGTGAGTGGCCCGGCAGCGACGGCTCCGGCTGTGAGCAGCCCGGCCGTGAGGACTTCGGCCACGGGCAGCCCGATCGTGAGGGCTTGGGCCGTGCGCGGCCCGACCGTGAGGACTCCGGTCGCGAGGCGCCCGGAAGCGACGGCTCCGGTCGTGAGGAGCCGCCCCGCCCGCCCCCTCGGGAGTCGCTCGCCCGGCAACTGGACCCCGCCACCACCGTGCTGCTCACCGTCGAATGCCAGCGGGGGGTCGTCGGCGAGGGCGACCGGAGCGCGCTGCCCGAACTGGCCGCCGAGGCCCGTGCCTCCGGCGCCCTCCACCGCGTCGCCCTCCTGGTCGACGGCGCGCACCGGGCCGGCGTCCAGGTTCTGCACGCGGTGGCCGAACGCCGCCCCGACGGCCGGGGCGCCTCCCGCAACGCCCGGCTGTTCCGCGCCGCCGCCCGGCTGCCCGTACAGCAGCACTCCGGCACCGACGCCGTCCGGATCGCACCGCCGATCGAGGTCGCGGACGAGGACATCGTCGTCCGGCGGCTGCACGGACTCTCGCCCCTCGCGGGCACCGGCGTCGACGCCCTGCTCCGCAACCTCGGCTGCCGTACGCTCCTGATCTGCGGGGTCTCCGCCAACATCGCCGTCCCCAACGCCGTCTTCGACGCGGTCAACCTCGGTTACACGGCGGTGGTTCCCGGCGACGCCATCGCGGGGGTGCCCGCCGCGTACACCCCCGCGATGATCCGGCACACGCTCGCCCTGGTCGCCACGGTCACCACCAGCGCGGCCGTCCTCTCCTGCTGGCAGCGGCCATGACACCCGCCTCCCGTGTCCCTCGGGCTCGGGGGAGACCTTCTCAGGCGAGCCTGATCGCGTCCCCGTCGACGGTGATCGAAGCGGGCGGCAGCGGAGCGGTCGCCGGACCGTTCTTCACGCTGCCGTCGCTCGCGTCGAAACTGCTGTTGTGGCAGGGGCAGGTGATGACATTGTTCTGCACGCTCTTGACCGCGCACCCCTGGTGGGTGCACTTGGACGAGAACGCCTTGAAGTCACCCGCCGCCGGCTGAGTGATCACCACATCGCCGACGACCTTGCCCCCGCCCTCGGGGATGTCCGCGACCTTGGCGATCTCCTTGCCCCCGCCTCCTCCGGCACCCCCGCCGCCCGTCCCGCCCTCCCCGGCGGGCTGCTCGGAGACCGTCGTGGCACCTTCGCCGCCGTCCGTCCCACCGCAGGCGGAGAGCGCGGCCACGAGCCCGGCGCCTCCCACGGCGGTGACGACGGTGCGGCGGTCGACGACCCGGCGCGGTCCCGGCGATCCGCCCGTCCGCTCGCCCGGCCCGCTGCTCGGCCCGCGGCATGTCCCACAGCTCGTACCGCTGCCCGTACCGCTGCTCATTCGGCTGCTCCCTCTGTTGCGCACGGTCCCATACGGCCCAGGAGGCCGGTTGTTCGTGAAGGGGTACGGGCCCGGGCGTCAGAAGGTTCAGATTCTCAAATATTCAAGGACTTCTTGAGGCAGTCCACCTCCAGCCGCAGCAGTCCGCTCACCTGATCCCGGCGGCTCACCTGATGGCCCGCCCCCGACAGCGGCACCACCTGGTGCGGGGTCCCCGGGGTTCCGTCGGGGGTCTTGTCCAGGGCCGGCGGGTCGGCGAGCAGCCGCTCCCGCCCGGATTCGTACAACCAGAGCCTGCTGACCCGGTCGGCGCCGTCCGTGCCCCGGACGAAGAGCACACGCCGCCCGTCCGGGGAGACGGTGAAGTGCCGGGGGACACCGAAGCTGAAGCGGTGGGTACGGGCGAACCGGTCGGGGAAGGCGGGGGCGGCGAGGCCGTCGGTGCCCCGGCCGCTGAAATTCCCGGTGTGGTTGTCGCTCATGGGGCATCGTGGTCACCGACCCGCGGGCGCGCGCAAGCGCATTGACGCGCGCGCGGCCTCCCGTGGACCGCCCGTGGACCGCCCATGGACCGCCCGTGGGCCGTGGCCGTGGTCCGCGCCCGTGGACCTCCCGGCGGAGTGAAGGAGTCCGATCCATGACACCTCGTCCGGAGCCCGGTCCGGAACCCCGTTCGGCCGGCGCCGTGCGTCTGGCCGTCCCCGCCCTGGAAAGGACGGCGGACATCACCCCGGTGGACGAGGGCGGCGGCCACTCGACCTGGTGGGTGGGGTCCGGCCATGTGCTGAGACTGGCGCTGGACCGGGACGGATCACACCGCCAGGCGCGGGAGATCGCCCTGCGGGAGCTGATCCGCCGCCACACCCGGCTGCCCCTGCCCGCCAGTTCGCTGAACGGATTCTGGGCGCCGGGCCTGAGCTTCACCCTGGACACCCGCCTCCGGGGAGTCTCCGCCGAACGCCGGCCCGTCGCGCCCGCCGGTGAGGACGACCTCGCCGGGCTGCTCTCCGCCCTGCGGTCCCTGTCCGCGTCCACCGCGAACGGGCCGGCCGGCGCCCTGGACCTCCCCCGGGTGCCGCGCCGCGACGAGGGATCTCTGTACGCCGGGGCCCGCGCGGCGGCCGAACGGCTCGGCGAGGAGGGCGTCTTCCCCCGGGAACTGCTGCCCCGGCCGGAGGGCGGCTCGGAGGGCCCGGTCGCCGGGCCCCGCGAAGAGGTCCTGCTCCACAACGACCTCAAGGGCGAGCATCTGCTCGTCACCCCGGCGGGCCGGATCAGCGGAGTGATCGACTGGGCCGATGCCGCGCTCGGTGACCCGGCCGAGGACATCGCCGGTCTCTCCCTGGCGGTGGGAGCGCCGGCGGCCCTCCGTATCGCCGTCCGCGCGGGATACGGCGCCCCCGCGGGCCTCCGGGGCCTCCGGCTGGCCCGTGCCGACACTCTGATCCGCCTCTGCGACCGCCTGCACGGCACGGACGACAGCCCGCTCGGTCTGCTCCGCGCCCAGCGGGCCCGGGCCTGGTGGCCCACCCCGCTCGATTCATGAGCTCCCCCGGTCCCGGCCTTCCGTGGTGCCTTCCTCCGGGAGCGGAATTGGCTGGTACGGCTCGCCGTTCCGTCAATTCGGTGACACTTGTGTAGATTCCGGTTGCTGATCGTCGCCTCCGTCGAAAGGCGCGGTTTCTGTCGGATGCTACTTCTGGGGGAGATGGCCGGGCGGACATAAATCCCTCTCCTGGGGGAGAGTGCGGCGGCCCACCCCAATTGATCTTCCGTTGGGGCTGCTCAAGAATCCGGACATCAGCGATTGTGGGGAGGGGGTTTCCTCCGTCGACCGGATGAGAGCACGTGAATCTGAGTCGGTAGGACTGTTTACAGCCTTGTGGCTCTGCGCCTAGCGTTATCACACGTGAATAGTTGTCGGCGTAAATGCTCGGTAAAGTTCAACTGAATTCGTCCCCGGTGGAGCCTCTGGCGAGACCGGGGAATCGCTGCGCGACGATGTCACGACCGCTGTGAAACCACTGTCCGGGTTGCGCGTGGAAGGCTTCTCTCAATGACGACCGATCGTGATTCTCGGACTTCGCGTGAGCAGATTCTATGCGCGTTGTTCGCCGAAGTACTGGGTCTGCCCCGGGTGGGTGTCGATGACGGTTTCTTCGATCTGGGTGGCGACAGCATCGTGGCGCTTCGGTTGGTGAGCCGTGCCCGGGAGGAGGGCCTCGAATTCACTCGCCGTGAGGTTTTTCAGTGTCAGTCGGTGGCGGGGTTGGCGGGGGTGGCTCGGGGTGTGGGTGGGGTGGTGTCGTCGGGGGTTGGTGGTGTTTCGG
>NZ_JBEOYB010000124.1:0-12514 GCF_040296845.1 Streptomyces sp. NPDC001985 | reverse complement strand
GGTCCCCCCCCGCGCCCGGGGGGGGGGGCCCCGGGGGGGGGGGCGGCCCCGGGGGGGGGGGGGGGGGGCCCCCCCCCCCCGCGGCCCCCCCCCCGGGCGCGGCCCGGGGGCGGCCGGCCCCCCGGCGCACGGGCGGAGCGGCGGGCCCGGCCGGGGTGTTCACGGACCCGGCGGCGGTGGGCCGCCGCCGGCCCGCCGAGACCAAGGACGCGCAGGAGCAGCGTCGACTTCCCGGACCCGCCCGGAGGGGCGGCGGCCGCCGGGGGCGGCGACGGGGCCGGCCGGGGAGGGCCACGGACCGCCGAGCGGAGGTGCGGGGCGGCGCCGGGGCCGGCCGCGGTTGTCGGTGGCGGCTTCTACGATGCGGCCATGAGCATGATCGGACAGTACGCCCGCCTCAGCCCCGCCGAGCTGGACCGGGCGGTCAGGCATCCGGACTGGGCGTGGGAATTCGTCGAGGAGCATCTGGGAGCGGCGGCGGGTGACGGCGCGTCCGGCGCCGGGGGCCGTCTGCACAGCACCGGGAAGATGTGGCACGCGCTGGAGTATCTGCTGAGGCTGCGGGGGGTCGGGGTGGATGTGGTGCACGGCGAGGAGGAGGTTCCCGGCGCGGAGGACTGGGGGTACGGACCGCCGCGGATGATCGGCCCGGAGCGGGTGATCGCCGCCGCCGGGGCGATGGCGGGGATCACCCCGGAGGGGCTCGTCGAGGGGGTGGCCCCGGCGGAGCTGGCGGATGCGGGGGTCTACCCGTACGCGGGCGGCGGGCCCGGCGGGCGGCTGGACGACGCGGCGTCCGCGTACCGGGATCTCGCCGTCTTCGTGGGGGCGGCGGCGCGGCTGCGGCACGGTCTGCTGGTCTGGATCGCCTGACCGGCCCGCGGCGGAGGGGCGCCGGGGGCTCAGGTCCGTCTGCCGCCCCGGTCGTCGCAGGGCAGTCCGTCCGTGCCGTACGCCGCCCGGAACGCGCGGGTGGCCTGTTCCCCGGTGTCCGCGATGGCGGTGGGGGGCACCCGGATCAGGCCGGTGAAGGGGCGTTCCACGTCGCGGATCATCAGCAGCGCTCCGGTCAGCAGGGCGGTGATCACCAGCAGTGCCACGAGCTGGGGGCGGTTGCCGGTGCGCGGCAGGCACAGGCCGAGCGCGACGATGGTGACCGCGAGGCTCACCAGCATGAACCAGTAGATGCCCCCGGGGATGGTCGGGCTGGATTCGGCCAGCCGGGTCTGGCGGGCCTGGGCGCGTCTGTCGTCCGCGACGACCAGCATCTCGAACGGCGGGGCACCGCCCAGTTCCCTGAGCGCGACCCGGAAGTCGGTGCTCCAGACGGTGACCTCCGGGGAGGCCCGGCCGCCGGCCGGGGCGGGCCACTCCACCGCGCGGACGGCGCGGGTGTAGCAGACCACGGCGGCCTGGAGGCGCTCGCGCCGGGCGGCGGGCACGAAGTCGGCCACCTCGTACATGTGGTCCACCGCCCCGGCCTCGGCGAGGGCCGCCTCCTCGGCGTTGCCGTGGGAGCCGGCCGCCATCGCGAGGACGAAGGCGAGCACCAGGACCGTCATCGTCTGCATCGGTCCGGTGAGGTCGCTGACGCTCAGTCCCTCGGTGTCGTCGCCGACCGCCCTGCGGTGCAGCAGACGGTTGGCGGCGACCCCTCCCACCAGGGCGAGGGCGGCCACGACGACGGTGATGAGCACAGCCCCGAACCTGGCAGACAGCCGGCCGCGCGGGCTCGGTGGAGCGCGGGCGTCCGCCGGCGGTTCACCGGTCCGGCTCAGCGCGCGCGGGGTGGCGCCGGCGGCCGGTGCATGGCGGTGACGGTCAGGGGCCCGGTGGTGGTGCGGCGCAGGGTGCCGAAGCCGAAGTGCCGGTAGAGGGTTGCGTTGCCGGGGTCCGCGGTGGTGAGGAAGATCCCCGCGGTGGCCGGTGTGTCCGCGATGACGCGGTCCAGCAGCAGGCGGCCGGCTCCGCGGCCGGTGGCGGCGGGGACGACGCCGATGAATTCCAGGGTCCAGGCCCCGCCGGGTGCGCGGGCCCCGGTGGAGTGCAGGTAGCGCAGGGTCCGTCCGAGGGCGCGCGGTCCGCACCGTGCCAGTGTCCGGGCGGCCCACCGTGCCCGGGCGGCGGGCGGGGGCGTGGCGGCGGGCGGGGTGAGGACGGCGGCCGCGGCGGGGCGGCCGCCGGGGCCGGCCAGGGTGTAGCTGCGGGCGCCGGGGAGGGCGGCCTGGGTGGTCAGGACCGCGGTGAACCAGTGGTGGCGGACGGCGGCGGAGGAGCCGCAGATCCAGGAGACGGCCGGTTCGCGGGCGAAGGCCCCGGCCAGTGTCCGGGCGCAGATGTGGGGCGGCGGGGAGGTGTCGGTCTCCCAGGGCCCGGTGGTGTCAGCCATGGTGGTGGCGCCGCTTCAGGGGGGCCTCGGGGACGAGGTGGCAGATGTGGAGCTTGAGGAAGAACAGGGGTGCGAACCAGGCGAGCGCGGTGGGTGTCTGGAGCCAGAACAGGTTGGCCAGAACGGCGTGGGTGAAGACGGCCATGGCCAGCGGGCGCTTGAGGTGGAGGGGGGTGAACTCCACGGCGGCCGCGCCGGCCAGGAGCAGTGCTCCGTTGGCCAGGGTCCAGGTCCAGTCGCCGGGGAGGACGAGGAGTCCCAGGGCGGCGAGGTGCGCCAGGTGGGCGCCGGTGAAGAGGAGCCGGGCGCGGCGGGTTCCGGGAGCCTGGCGGTGGTACCAGCGTTTGGCCGCGTTGGTGGCGTTGGTGAGGATGCCGCCGATGAGGTCGAGTCCGGCGAGGGCCACGATGGCCAGTTGCGGGGCCGACCAGGTGTGGTGGGCTCCGGTGGACCAGATCCCGGCGGCCAGGACGGTGGCGCCCAGGGCCAGGCCGGTGTTCTCCACGGCGGATTCGGAGCGGGACTTGCCCGGCCCCATGAACCGTGCCAGCCGGCCGGGCAGACCGCCCGGTGTCGGGGGTATGTCCCAGTCGACGCTCAGGTCAGTGCGCACGGCCGCCGTCCCCGGGGTCGCGGTGTCCGGTGGCGGGCGCGCGGCCGGCGGGCGCGGGCGCGGTCCACAGGCCGTGCAGCAGGCTCCACACCTGCCGGCCCGTGTCCCGCACGGCCGTGTCCGGTGCCGGGCCGTTCTCGGCGGACGGTCCGAGGGCGGCCAGTGCCCACTCGTCGGCGGCCCGGAAGACGGCGGCGGTCACGGCCACGAGCAGGTCCTGGTCGGTGTCGGTGCGGATGACGCCGAGGCGCTGTCCGTTCTCCACCACGGCGGTGAACCAGCCGAGCCAGCGCCGGGTGCCGCGGTGGGCGAGCGCGGCGCCGGCGAGTGCCAGATCGTCCGGGTGGAGGCGGAGATGGGTGACCAGGGCGCGCGAGCCGGCTTCCAGCCGGTCCCAGAACTCCGCCGTGTCCCGGGTGCCGGGCCAGGGGCCCAGGGCGGCCAGGAGCCGGTCGTGCACACCGTCCAGGACGGCGGCCAGGAGGTCGTCCCTTCCGTCGAAGTACTGGTAGGCGGAGGTCTTCGAGAAGCCGACGGCTTCGATGATCCTGTTGTACGAGGCGGTCTCGGGGCCCTGTCCGGCGAAGTGCCGCTGGGCGACGGCCAGGATCTGTTCGCGGCGTTCGGGGGGCAGCCGGTGGAAGCGGGGAAGAGGCATGTACCTATAGTACACACCAGCAGTGTGTACTGGTGGTACGCCCTGGTGGGGGCGGGCCGCCCGGGCGGGAGGGCGGGCCGGGTGCGCGGTTCCCGGGTCAGGGGACGGGCGCACCGGGCGGGCCGGCGGGCCGGGGGAAGCCGAAGCGCACACCGGTCAGCCGCTCCGACAGCTCCCACAGGCGGCGGCCGGTCGCGGGGTCGGCCGCCGCGGGGGACAGCGCCACGGGCACCGGAGCGCCGCGGAGTTCGGCCGGGCCGTCCGGGCCGATGAACTGTCCGCCCGTCACGTCCGGGGCCGTCGCCGCGTACAGCTGCGGCAGTGCGCCCCGGTCCGGGGTCTGGGCGAACAGCGGGTTGCCGATGCGGCCGAACACCACCCGCCACAGACCGGTCGGCGCGCTCGTCTGCAGACGGGTGGCGGTGTAGCCGGGGTGGGCGAGCACGCTGCGGACCGGGCTCCCGCTCGCGGTCAGCCGCCGGTGGAGCTCGCTGCCGAAGACGGCGTTGGCGAGCTTGGACTGGTTGTAGAAGGCCATGGGCGCGTAGGCGCGCTCGCCGGCGAGGTCGTCGAAGCGCAGGCGGCCCCGGCGGTGGTTGACCGAACTGACCGTGACCACACGGGCATCGCGGCCGGCGGTCAGCGGGCCGAGCAGCAGTCCGGTGAGCGCGAAGTGGCCGAGGTGGTTGGTGGCGAACTGCACCTCGTGGCCCTGCGCGCTCAGCGACCGGGGCGGGGCCATCAGCCCGGCGTTGTTGACGAGGAGGTCCAGGCGCGGGTGATCGGCGCGCAGGGCGCGGGCGAAGGCGCGGACCGAGCCGAGGTCGGACAGGTCCAGGGGGCGCACCTCCAGGCGGGCGCCCGGGTGTCCGGCGGTGATCTCCGCGGCGGCCCGCCGCCCTTTCGCCGGGTCGCGCACCGCGAGGATCACCTGCCCGCCCCGGCGGGCGAGGGCACGGGCGGTCGCCAGGCCGAGGCCGCTGTTGGCGCCGGTGACGAGGGACAACCGCCCGCTCTGGTCCGGGATCTGCTCGGCGGTCCAGCGCTGCCGCTCTCTCATGCGGCACAGACTGCCGCGCGTGGCACAGAGTGTCAAGAGGCGCTTGGGTGTCATGGGTGGCATGGCATTACGATGGTGCGGTGAGCTCCCGCCCCGAAGTCAGCCTGGCCCAGCGCAAACGGCAGCTCGTCTCCGGCGAACTGACCGAGGCCGCCCTGCGGCTGCTGGCGCTCAAAGGGTTCGACGCGGTCACCGTCGACGAGATCGCGGCCACCGCCGGGGTGTCCCGGCGGACGTTCTTCCGCTATTTCGCGTCCAAGGAGGACGTGGTCGTGCGGTTCCTGACGGGCATGGGCGCCGGCATGTGCGCGGAGCTGGCGGCCCGGCCCGCCGGCGAACGCCCGTCCGCGGCGCTGCTGCACGCCGTCCGGGTCCCCGTCGACGCCTGCGCGGACCACTCGGACAGGGCCCTGCCGGTGGTGCGGCTGATCCTCGGCACCCCCGCCCTGCACGCCCGCTTCCTGGAGCGCCAGGCCCAGTGGCGCGAGGACCTGGCGGCGGAGCTGGTCCGCCGCCCGGGGGCCGTCCCGCGGAGCGATCTCTATCCCCGGCTGGCCGCGGGCATGGCGCTGACCGCCTTCGAGGCCGTGCTGGAGCGGTGGAGCGGCAGCGGCGGCGGTGAGGACCCCGCCGGGCTCCTCACCCGGGCCTTCGCCGTCATCGCCCCGGCGCTGGACGCGGACGCGCCCCCGGCCGGCGGCGGGGCCGGCACCGCGTAGGCCCGACGGCGGGGAGATCCCGGCCCGGGAGCCCCCGGGCCGGCGCAGACGGGGCGGACGGTCCGCGGGGACCGGGGCGCCGCTCCCCGCCCCCGCCCCCGGCGCCCGGCACCGGCGGGGCGGGGCGGGCGGAAAATGCGGTGCTTCCCAGCCGGTCCCGCGGCTATCGTCCCGCCCATGGCTCTGACGATCACCACCCTCGCCGAGCGGCCCGGCCTCCAGGGGCCGATGTGGGAGATGCCCGACACCTGGCCCGCGTTCATGGCCGAGGACCCGGTGGGCTGGGCGTGCTACGCCCATGTGCCCGCGGAATTCCCCGAACATGTGCTCATCGCCACCGACGACGGCGGCGAGGTGGTCGCGCACGCCTTCAGCGCCCCCTTCCGCCTGGACGCGCCGGGACGGGGGAAGCTGCCGGGCATGGGCTGGGACCGGGTCCTGCTGTGGGCCTTCGCCGACCTGCGCGCCGGCGAGCGGCCGGACACGGTCAGCGCGCTGGACATCACGGTGCGGACGGACCGTCAGGGCGAGGGGATCTCCGGCCTGATGGTCCAGGCCCTGCGGGAGAACGTCCGCCGGCTGGGGATACCGGCCCTCGTCGCCCCGGTCAGACCCACCGCCAAGCATCTGGAGACCGGGGGCTCCATCGAGGAGTACGCCGCGCGGACCCGCCCGGACGGCCTGCCCCACGACCCCTGGCTGAGGGTCCACGCCCGCCTCGGCGCCACGGTGGAAGGGGTCGCCCCCGCGTCGATGACGATACCGGGCACCCTGGAGCAGTGGCGCGCGTGGACCGGGCTGCCCTTCGACACCCCGGGGCCCGTGGAGGTCCCCGGCGCGCTGGTGCCGGTGCACTGCGAACCCGGGCGGGGGTACGCGGTGTACGTCGAGCCCAACGTCTGGGTCCGGCACACCGTCTGACACCCCGGCGCGCGGCGCGGCGCGGGGACGGGCCGCGCCGGGCGCGGTGGCGGGCGGGCGGTCCGCGCCTGCCGGAACCCGGCCCCGGCCCGCCCGGCGAGGGCCGGGGCCGGGTTCCGCGCACGCGGAGCCGCGGGGGCGGCCGGCGCGTGTCCGTCTCACCGGGCCGGCGGCCGGGAGGTACGGGGCGGTTGCCCGGCCCTGGAGCACGGCGGCGGTGCGGCGGCCGGGGCCGTCAGGTGTCCGCGCGTCCGCGCCGGGCGGCGCGGGCGGGGCACGCCGCCGGTGCGGCGCGGGACGCCGGTGCCCGGCGCGGTGTTCCGTGCGGGGCGGCCCGGACGCGTCCCCGGGCACGGAGCGGGCCGGCGGCGGATGGACGGCGTGCCGGTCCTCTCCCTAAGGTCGTCGCTCGTGCCCGACATATCGCTGACCACGCTGGTTCTCCTCGCTCTGGCCGCCGCGGCGGCCGGGTGGATCGACGCGGTGGTGGGAGGCGGCGGACTGCTGCTGCTCCCGGCTCTGCTGCTCGGGCTGCCCCAGGCCCCGGCCGCGTACATCCTCGGCACCAACAAGGCGGCCGCCGTCGTCGGGACGGCCGGGGCGGCCGTCACCTATGTGCGCGGTACGCCGGTGAGGGTGGGGACGGCGGTGCGGATCGGTCTCGCCGCGCTCGCCGGCTCGGTGGGCGGTGCCTCTCTCGCGGCGGGGATCAGCAGTGAGGTGCTCCGGCCCGTGATCATGGCGGTGCTGCTGGGAGTGGCCGCCTTCGTCCTGCTGCGCCCCCGCTTCGGCACGGCCGCCGGCGTGCGGGAGGAACGGCCGCCCGGCCGGGCCCGTACGGTCACGGCGATCGTTCTGGTCGGCGGCGGCATCGGCTTCTACGACGGCCTGTTCGGTCCCGGGACCGGGACGTTCCTGGTGCTGGCGCTGACCGCCGTGCTCCGGCTGGGCCTGGTCACCGCCTCGGCGACCGCGAAGATCGTCAACGTCTGCACCAACGCCGGCGCGCTCGCCGTGTTCGCGTCCCAGGGCACGGTGTTCTGGCAGCTCGCGGCGGTCCTGGCGGTGTTCAACCTGGCCGGGGGCATGGCCGGGGCGCGGATGGCGCTGCGCAGGGGCGGCGGGTTCGTCCGGGTGGTGCTGCTGGTGGTGGTCTTCTCGCTGGTCGCGAAGCTGGCGTTCGACCAGTGGGCGTGAACGGGGCCGCTCCCGGCACCGGGTCGCGGCCCGGGGGCGGGCGCTCCGGCGGGCGGGGGCCGGGCGGCGGCGGCCGCTCCGTTCGCCGGGGCGGGTGCCGCGTCGCCGGGTTCTTCAGCGGTGAGGGCGGGGCCTGCGTCCCCCCTGCGCGCGGGAGCGGGCCGGAAGCGGATGCCCCGGGAGGTCCCCTCTCCCCGGCTCCGCCGGACGGCGGCCCGGCGGGGCGGCGGCCTCCGGAGCCCCGGACGCGGCGGGGCGGCGACGGCCCGGGGCGGGGATCAGGGAGGGGCCGGAGACGGCGAGGACGGCGGCTCGGGCGGCGCCCGGCGCGGCGGTCGCGACGGGGGTGCGCCCGTTGCCGGACACGGGGTTTCGTCCGGGCGGCGGGCGGGTGGCCGGAGGGTGCGGTGCCCTCCGCGGACCCGCACGTCCCAGGGCCGCGGAGGCGGACGCCCGAGCGGCGCGGGGCCGGCACCCGGGAGGCGCGGCCGGCCGGGGCTCCGGCCGTGCCGAGAACGCGGGAGGTCCCGGTCTCCGTGAGGAGACCGGGACCCCGGTGGAGCGCTGGGCAGGCCTTGCACCTGCATCCCCCCACGGGAAGTGGGGTGTCTTTCCTTGGACCACCAACGCATGCCCCCCGCCCGGGACTTCCCGGCCGCGGCGACAAGATCCACTATAGCGCAGAGATCCGTCCGCCCCTCCCCCGCGGGCGGCCGGACCGGCGGTCCCGGGAGGGCGGGGCGGGTCGTGTACCTTCGCTCCACAGTTCGATCAGTGGACAGCGGAGCGCTGCCCGCGGTTCTGCGGAGGGACGAGGGTGGACTCGGCACGACAGAGATCCCGGGGGGTCGCCGGCCCGGTGCTCCTGGCAGCGGCCCTGCTCGGCGCGGGCGCGCTCGTCGCGGGGGTGACGCTGGTCGGCGGTCCGGCGGACGGGGACGGCTGCCGGGGCGCCGGGAAGCGGGTGGAGCAGGTCGCGGCCCTGGAGGTGCTGCGCTCGCCGCCGCCCGGTGCCCGCCCGGCGGAGGGTTTCGAGGAGCCGGACAGCGGCTGCCTCGACGACAGCGGGGAGGAGGTCATCGGGTCCGTCCTGACCTACGATTCCCCGCTCCCCGAGGCGGCGGTGCTGAGCCACTACCGCGCGGTGGCCGGGGATGACGGCTGGTCGGAGGAGGAGCCGTCGTACGGGGAGGCGGAGTCCCCCGGCGACCCGGACGCCGTCAGGGCCTGTTTCGGCAAGGACATCCCCGGCGGGCCGGTCCGGCTGAGTGTGCGCTTCGAGTCGGCGGAGCGGTTCGTGCTGAGCGCGGAGTCGGGGCTGGACGGGGCGCGGCTCGGCTGCTGACCCGTACGGCGCGGGCCCTCGCCGGCGCTGCGGGCGCGGATCGCCCGCGTGCCCCCGCGGGGACACCGGGCGGCCCGGGACGCGCCGGGGGGGGCCGCCCGGTCACCCGGCCGGGCGGGGCCGGGACGGCGGCGGGCGGTGTGCCGGCCCGGGGGCCGGGAGGCCGGGCGCGTGTACGGCGCCCTCGCGGTGGCGGGGCCGGGGCGCGGCGCCGCGGATGCCGCGGGAGCCGGAGCGGGGCGGGGCGCCGCCCCGCGGCCGGGGAGCGGGAACGCCCGGCCCGGTGCCGCGTGTTCGGGCCCCGGGCGGACCGGGGGCTCCGGGGCCTGTGCCGGGTGACGGGTTCCCGGTGTCGGCCGGCCGGATACGGTCCGGGCCTCTTCCGGTGCCGGTGCCGGTGCCGTCATGGCCGCCGGCGGGCGGGGCGGGCGGGCAGGAGGGCCGGGCGCGGGGGCCGGGCCAGGAGCCGGCCGACGTGGTGGCGTTGGAGTCCCTGCCGGCCGTCGACGGGCAGCAGCAGCCGGTCGCGCCGCAGGAGGGAGTTGCGGACGAGCCGGGAGGGCATGACGTCGTCGAGCCAGGCGAAGGGGCGGCGGCCGGCGTGGCGCAGCAGCGGGGCCCACTTGGCGGGGGAGAAGAGTTCCGTCACGGGGACGCGGGGGTCCCCGGGCCGGGGGCGGTAGCCGGTGAGGCGGACGACCGGCAGGGCGGGGAGGCCGAGCGGCGGCGCGATGTGGGTGTTGGCGTCCTCCTCCCGGGTGGTGGCCCAGTGGAGCGCGTAGACCTGTGCCGGTTCGCGCAGCCAGTCGCGGTGGCGGCGGGAGAGCAGCACCCGGAATCCGGGCAGGGTGTGGGTGTCGAAGTCCGGCCGGGGGTGGGGGCCTGCCGGGTTGAGGACTCCGTCGATGTCGAGGTAGAGCAGTGGTTTCGGCACGGGGGCTCCCGGTGGGCGGATGATCCGCTGGTCGTCGAACGGGCGACGGCGGCGGCCGGTTCCCTCCGGGGTCGGCGGGTGTGCGGGTGCCGGGGGTGCGGGCGGGGGCGCCGGGGGTTCCGGGACGCCGCGCTCGCGGCGCACGCGGCGCACGCGGCCGCCCCGCCGGACTCGCCGCGCGTACGCCCCGGGGCCCGGGCCCGGCTGCGGTGACGAGTTCGTCCTCGGTCTCGATCTCGTCCCCGGCGCGCCGCGTCCGGACGGGGCCCGGCCGGGCGGGGGCTCAGGCGGTGGCGGTCCGCGGGGCGGGGGCGCCGGTCACGGAGCCGCCGGCGAGGACGGGGGCGACATCGCTGATCCGCTTGTGGGTGTGCGCGGCGGTGTCCGGGGTGGTCATCCGGGCGAGCTGCGCGGCGGCGCCGATCAGCAGGAGCCCTCCGGCGGTCAGGACGGCGAGGGCGGTGACGAGGCGGCGGTACGAGGGCATGGCGCACTCCCTGGGGCCGGGGGCGGGGGCCGTCCGTGTCGGCGGCGTGCCCCGGATCGTAGGCGCCGTGCCGCCCGGGCCGCCACCCGTCCGGGGAAGCGGAACGCGCCCTTTCGGCTCCGCCGCCCCCGTGGCATCGCCCGTCTCACCCGGCCCCGCCGCCCGGCATGCCATCCGGCTCCCGACCCGGGTCCGCCGGGGCCGGGTGAGGCCGCTCCGGCCGCCGGCTCCCCCGCCGCCCCAGACATCTGATGATCCGTCAGCCAGGGCTGTGGCGGCGGTACTTGGCGACCGGTGTCGCCTATCCGTCAGCTGTCATGCAGTGCGTATGCTGGCGCCATGCCGAACAAGCCCACCGCGTCAGCCGAGCGTGCGGACCCCCGGGTGCGGCGCACCCGGGCCCTGCTGCGTTCCGCGGCGCTGGAACTGGCCGGGGAGCGCGATCCGGAGACCCTGACCATCGCCGATATCGCCGAGCGGGCCACCGTGAACCGCGCGACCGTCTACCAGCACTACCGCGACCGCGACGCCCTGCTCCTGGACGCCATGGAGGAGGAGACCGGGCGGCTCGCGCACGCCGCCGCCCGGTGCCCGCTGACCCGGCCGGCCGGGCGCACCCCCGGGGAGCTCGTGGACCTGTTCCGCCATGTCGAGGCGAACACCACGCTCTACCAGCGGATGCTGGGCCCCGGCGGCTCGGCCCGCTTCATCAACCGGCTCCGCGCGCTGCTGGCCCACGAGGTGGCCGCGCAGCTGAACGGGCCGGACGCCGCCGGTCCGGCGGCCGGCCCGTCCCCGGAACTGCGGGCGCACTGTCTGGCCGGGGCCTTCGTCGGGGTGTTCACCCACTGGGTGTCCATGAGCGGCCGGCCGCCGGCCGCCCAGGCGGCCGGCGAGGTGTGGGGGCTGCTGCGCGGGGCGTCCCCCGCGTAGGCACCCGCCGCCCGGCCGGGTCCGGGAGCGGCCGTGCCCCGTCCGGACCGGGGGGGGCGTCCCTCGGGTCAGGAGGCCGCCAGGAGATACAGGATGAACAGGCCGAGGGCGGCGAGCAGGGTGCCCATGGCCACCATCACCACGGTGTTGAAGGAGTGGGTGAAGGTCTTCGGCCGGGCTGCCAGGCCGGGGTCGTGCGGGTCGTAGGTGACCTCGACGGGCTCCCCCGGCGGGTCCGCCCACACCGACACCACGGATCTGACCCCCTCGTGGTCCGTCCCGTCGGCCGCGGTGAAGGCCAGCAGGGGGTGGCGCTGGATGCTGCCGCGCGCGCCGGCCGAGAGGGAGCCGACGACCCGGCCGGTGACCGTGACACCCCGGCGGCGCAGGGTCCGCATCGGCCGGATGCGGCGGGTGACGGCGGCGGCGACCATGAACCCGCCCAGCGGAGTCAGCCAGGACACGAACGCCAGCGCCCCCGGGCCGCCGACCGCCACCAGGAGGACCAGCCAGGCCGACAGCGCCCCGGCGGCGATCCGGTGCCGGCGGAACTCGGGGGTCAGGAAACGGTGGCGGGGCGCGGACCGGGTCTCCCTGACGACCAGGCCGTGGCCGTCCTCGGCGGGCGTGACCGCGGCCAGGGCGGTGTGCAGGCGGTCGCGGAACGCCTTGGCGGCGGTCACGTTGGGGGCGGGCAGGACCAGGGCCGCGGCAAGGCCGTGGCGCGCGCCGGACCCGTCCCCGCTCAGTTCGACCCGTACCGTGCTGCCGTCCCCCAGCTCCGCCGAGCCGATCGCCTCCACCGGGATGGTCCAGACGGTACGGTCGCGCTCCACGCGCAGCCGCCGGCCGTCGAAGCGGGCGCGGGAGGCGCGGGAGGCGATCACCGTGTCGGGTGATGTGTTGCTGGACATGTCCGGAGCATAGGCGCAGACCGCGGCGGTCCCGCCGGCCGGGCCGCCCCGGAATTCCGGAGAGCCGGGGGCCGGGGACATCGGGGGGCGGGAGGGGGCGGGGATTCGGGGGCCGGGGGTGGTCCTGGCGCCGGCCGGGGCGGGCGGGAGACGGGGCCGGGCGCGGGGCGGCATCGGCACGGGCGGGGGGGAATGTTGCCGCGCGGGGTCCGCGGGAGGGCCGGCTTCCGGCCGGGCGCGCGGCGAGAGGGCCCCGGTCTCCGTGAGGAGACCGGGGCCCCGGTGGAGCGCTGGGCAGGCCTTGCACCCGAGATAGGTAGAGCGGCGTGGTGGGAAAGAGTGTA
>NZ_JBEOYB010000123.1:0-12540 GCF_040296845.1 Streptomyces sp. NPDC001985 | reverse complement strand
TCGTTCCCGAATGACGCGGTCTCCGAGGTGAACCGGTCACCCGTGAGCTGCATTCCGTCACCCGAGTCACCCGCGAACCGGATAATCACCCGGTCCAGGCGCTCTACCCGCTTCTCCGTGGTGGTGCGTGTGCTCACAGGGACTCGATCCGATCGGAAGGCGCCAGGTGGTGCCGGCAGTCGAAGATGTAGCGGGCCGACTTCACGACCAGGTCGTAGTCCACATCGCTGTGGTCGGTGACGAGGAGCACCGCGTCCGCGGCCTCGACCTCCTCGGTGGTCAGCTCGGTGTGGACGAGACCCTTGATGTCGGGGCTCTCGGTGACATGGTGGTCCACCGCCCGGACGGAGGCGCCCGCCTCGATGAGCCGGGAGACGATGCCCAGCGCGGGCGATTCACGGATGTCCCCGGTGTCGGCCTTGTAGGCGAGCCCCAGCACGAGGATGCGCGCGTCCGTGACGGTCTGCCGCCTTCGGTCCAGGCCCCGGGTGAGCCGGCGCACCACATACTCCGGCATCTGGTTGTTGAGCTCGTCCGCCAGCGCCACCAGCCGGAACGGTTTGCTCAGGGCGCGCTCCACCTTCCAGGAGAGATACAGCGGGTCGACCGGCAGGCAGTGCCCGCCGACCCCCGGCCCCGGGGTGAACCGCATAAAGCCGAAGGGCTTGGTGGCGGCGACGTCGAGCGCCTTCCAGACGTCGATGCCCAGCCCCTCGGCATGCATGGCCAGCTCGTTGACGAGGGCGATGTTCACATGCCGGAAGGTGTTCTCCAGCACCTTCGCCAGCTCCGCGACCCGGGGAGAGTCCGCCGGTACGACCTCGTCGACAATGGACTCGTAGAACGCGGTCACCTTCTCCATGGAGGCCGCGTCGACCCCCGAGACCACCTTCGGAGTCGTCTCGAAGCTCCAGGTGGGGTTCCCGGGGTCGATGCGCTCCGGGCTGTAGCCGAGGTGGAAGTCCTCGCCCGGGACCAGACCGGAGATCTTCGTCAGCTGCGGGCCGAGCAGATCCTCGGTCGTACCGGGGAAGCTGGTGGATTCGAGGATCACCGTCACCCCGGGGCGCAGCCGCTCCCCGATGGCCACCCCGGCCGACTCGATGAACGACAGGTCAGGCACCCCGTCGATCATCGGGGTCGGCACGGCGATCACCGCGATGTCGAAGCCGTCCAGGTCATTGGTGGCCATGGTGGGCTGGTACTTGCCCCGGCTGAGTATCGCGGAGAGGCGCTCCGACGTGATGTCGCCGACATAGGACTCCCCGACGGCGAGTTTCTTGACCCGGAACTCATCGGTGTCGTATCCGATCACCTCGTATCCGCGCTCCGCCGCCGCTACGGCCAGCGGCAGACCGACATATCCCTGCCCCACCACGACAACTTTTGACGTCATCAGAAGACCCGACTTTCTCTCTGAGCGGTGACCGGCTGTGCGGGTTAGGCGAAGAAGTCGCAGATCGCGTCGGCGACATACTCGACCTGCGCGTCCGTGAGGTGCGGCCAGATCGGAATCGCGAGATTGTGGTCGCTCGCGTACTGGGCTCCGGGCAGATCCCGGCCGACCGGGGCGAACGCGCTGAACGCGGGCTGGGCGGGCAGCGGCCTGGGGTAGTAGATGTGCGAGCCCACGGACTTCTCCAGCAGCCAGGAGCGCAGATCCTCCCGCCGCTGGACCAGCAGTGAGTACACGTAGTAGCAGCGGCCGTTGCGGCCCGCCGGCGGTGCCAGGACACCCCGGTCGGCGAGCGGTCCGAAGCGCTGCGAGTAGTAGTCGGCGATCTGCGCCCGGCGCTCCAGACGGTCCGCGAAACCGTCGTGCCGCGCGATCTGGAAGGCGGCGATGATCTCGTCGAAGCGGTTGTTCTGGCCGATGCGGTGGTGGACGAAGCGGTGGACGCCGTCCTGTCCGTGGTTGCGCAGCATCCGCAGGGCGCGGGCCGTCTCCTCGTCGTCGGTGAGGACCACCCCGCCCTCGCCCACCGTGCCGAAGGACTTGACCTGGAAGAAGGAGAAGATCCCCAGATCGCCCCAGCGCCCGGCCGGCACCCCGTCGAGCACGGCGCCCTGCGCCACCGCCGCGTCCTCGATGACCTTGAGGTCATGGGCTCGGGCGATCTTGTTGATGCTCGGCATGTCCGCCATGACCGAGAAGATATGGGCGGGCATCACCGCCTTGGTCCGGTCGGTGATCAGCTCTTCCAGCGTCGCCGGGTCGAGCACCATGGTGTGCGGGTCGACATCCGCGAAGACCGGGGTCGCCCCCAGGTTCGCCACCGAACTGGCCACCGGCTGGCAGCAGAACGCGGGGACGATGACCTCGTCGCCCGGGCCGATGTCCAGGGCCTGTACGGCGAGGTTGAGTCCGCCCGTACCGCTGGAACAGGCGACCACATGGCCCGCGCCCGTCGATTCCCGCAGGAGTTCCTCCAGCGCGGCGGTCCGGCGGCCGAGGATGAATTTCTGTTCCTCGTCGGTGCCCACCTCGTAGAGGAGTTCCAGCAGGGTTTCGCGGTCCTTGTCGAAAAGGTCCGGAGGGAAGAAGGGAATCACCACTGCCCCTCGGCGTAGAAGTCGGAGACGGCCGCGCAGACCGTGTCGATCTGGTCCTCGGTCAGATCCGGGTACAGCGGCAGTGCCACGGTGCGCCGGCTGGCCGCCTCGGCCCGGGGGAGGGACCTGCCGCCGTGCTCCTCGGCGTAGCACGGCTGGGTGTGCAGCGTCCTCGGGTAGTACGTCTCGGTGCCGATGCCCCGCGCGGTGAGACGCGCCACCAGCTCGTCCCGGTGCTCGACCTCGATGAGGTAGACGTAGAAGACCGGGTCGGAGGGGACGGACCTGGGCACCAGCCGGGGGACGGCGAGGACGCCGTCCGCGCCGGTGAGGCGTTCGGTGTAGGCGTCGGCGAGCACCCGGCGGCGGGCGATGGACTCGTCCAGCCGGCTCAGCCGCGCCATCAGGATCGCCGCCTGGATGTCGTCCATCTTGCTGTTGGTGCCGGAGACACCGGAGAGGTTGGAGATACCGGCGATGTGGTCGATCGTCTTCCCCATGCGGCCGTGGTGCCGGAGCACACTCGCCTGCTCGGCGATCCGGTCGTCATCGGTGAGGATCATTCCGGCGTCGCCGAGCGCCCCCAGCGTCTTCGTCGGGAAGAACGAGAGGACACCTCCGGAGCCGAGCAGCCCGGCGTGGGTGCCGTCCCAGCGCATCCCGATCGCCTCGGCGCTGTCCTCCAGGACCAGCAGACCGTGCCGTCGGGCCAGCTCCAGCAGCGCGCCCATGTCGGCGAGCTGGCTGAAGAGATGGACTGGCATGACGGCCCTGGTGCGGTCGGTGATCGCCGCCTCCACCGAGGCGGGGTCCAGCGCGTAGTCACCGTCGGCGGTGATGTCCGCGAAGACCGGGGTCGCCCCGGTCATGGTCACCGCCGACGCGCTGGCGAAGAAGGTGAACGCCGGGACGATGACCTCGTCGCCGGGGCCGATGCCCGCCGCCCGGAGCAGGATCACCAGGGCGTCGGTACCGCTGTTCACCCCGAGGGCGTGCCGTGCCCCGGTGTACTTGGCCAGTGCCTGTTCCAGCTCGGACACCTTGCGTCCGTGCGAGAACTTGCCCCGGTCGACGACATCGCCGACATGGCTGCTGATCAGCGGCCAGAGTTCCTTGAAGGATTCGGCCTGGGTGAAGAAGGGAACTCCGTTCGAGGGGGCGGCCGGCCCTTGGGAAGGGCGGATTTCTGTGTCTGTGCGCGCTGTGCCCACCTGTCTCCTGTTCTTGGGATGAGGTGTCCGTGCGATTCCGCACGACCGACGCTTGACGACAGTAGAAAGGGCCGCCCCGAGCGGCAACGACAGATCCTTGTAGGTGTGGGGGCCTGCCACCATGGCAGAGAAGCGCCATGACCGGTCCGTTGCGCCGACCGGTGTGCTGGCAGGCCCCACGGGCCACGAAGGTCACCCCGGACCCCGGAGGGCACCGCGGGCCACGGCTCCTCCGCGGGCCGGGCGGGCGCCGCGGGGCCGCGCGCGGGCCGGGTACGACCCGGTGCGGCCCCCGGGCCGGAGCGCGCCCCGTGGCCCCGGCGGGGGCGTGCGCGGCGGGCCGGGCGGGCCCCGGGGTCAGCTCCCCGACTGCTGCTGCATCACCCGGGCGACATGCACCCGGGACGGGGCCTGGAGCTTCTGCATCACCTGGCGCAGATGGTTGACCACGGTCCACTCGGAGAGGCTGAGCCGGCTGGCGATCTGCCGGTTGGTCATGCCCTCGGCCACCATCAGCGCGATCTCCGTCTGGCGCGGGGTCAGACAGGTCCCCGGCGTCTTGGGCCCCGGCTGCGCCGGCGGCTCCTCCACGGGTACGGACAGCGCGTCCTGGATCGCCGCGTCCGCCCGGACCGTGTAGAGCCGCCGGCGCAGCCGGGCGAAGGCCGCCGTGCCCAGCGCGGTCCGCCGGCGCCGCTCGACGCTCTGCACGGCGGTGTCGATCTCCCCGGGCGGCAGCCCGTGGCGCTCCCGCAGAGTGCTCGCCGTGAGCAGCAGCCGGGCGACCGGCTCCTGCTGCCCCTCGCCGCCGCCCGACGCCGAGAGCGCGCAGCCGAGGATCTCCAGGGCCAGGGCCGCGTCCCCGGGACCGCCGGTGTGCCGCAGCGTCCTCATCGCCGAGCGGACCTCCGCACCGGCCCGCTCGGGCTTGCCCGCCTCCAGCTGGACCCGGGCCAGCGCCAGCAGCGAGAGACCCAGTTCGCGCTCGTCGCCCAGCGCCCGGAAGGCGGTCACGGACCGGCGCAGGGTGTGCTCGGCGGTCGGCGCGCCCACTTCGTACTCGGCGAGGGCGCTGTACCGCAGGGCCAGCGCGGCGCCGTGCTCGTCGCCGAGTTCGGCCAGCTCCGACGCGGCGGCGCACAGCTCCGCCCGCACCTCCTCGCTGTTGCCCGCCCCGCGCTCCAGCTCGCCGAGGTGGGCCATGACACGGGTGAGACCGGCCCGGTGGCCGTGCTCCTGGCAGACCGTCATCGCGGCGTGCCAGAGCTCACGGGCGCCCTCGGGATCGCCGCTCCCGGCCCGCCAGCGGCCCGCCGCCTCCAGGGCCCGGCCCAGCAGCGGGGCGTCCTTTGGGGAGAGGCCCTCCGCGCGCAGCGCCGCCGCGGAGGTCTCCGTGTGGGCGGCGACCTCCGCCAGATGGTGGCCGGATATCCAGACGCTCTCCAGGGCCAGCACCAGCTCCAGCAGCCGGGTGTGCTCGCCCAGCTCGCCCAGTGAGGCGATGGCGGCCCGGATGTCCGGCAGCCGGCCGCGCACCGCCGCCGCCCGCTGCTCGGGGGTGAGCCGGGCCAGCTCCCCCGTATGGATCGACTCGGTGAAGAGACGGGCGTGCCGCTCCCGGGCGTCCGTGGCGCAGCAGGTGTTGGACGCCAGCCGCTTGCGGTAGAAGCGCCGCACGGAGGTGAGCATCCGCAGCCGCTGCTCGCCGGAGTCGTCGTGCTCCAGCAGCAGCAGGCTCTTGTGGATCAGCTCGTCCAGGCCGCGCGCGGTCTGCTCCTGGGAGAGCCCGCCGACCCGCTGGGCCGCCGCCGTGGAGAACGGACCCTCGAAGAGCGAGAGCCGCTGGAGGAACTCCTGCTCCTGGGTGCTGAGCAGCCCGTCCGCCCAGAAGAGCGAGCCCTCCATCGAGCGCTGCCGGGTGGGTGTGTCGAGCAGCCGGCTGGTGTACGGGAGCTGGCGGCCCTGCCGGAGGTGGTCCAGGGCGGCGCGCAGGGTCAGGGTGCCGATGCTGCGCGCGGTCAGCTCTATGGCGAGCGGCAGCCCGTCGAGCAGCTCGCAGATCTCCGTCACGGTGGTCAGATCGTCGTCGAGCAGGACATGGTCGCGGTAGTGGCCGCCCAGCCGGTCGACGAAGAGCAGCACCGCGTCGGAGACCGCGGGCGCCGTGTCCCCGGCCGCCCCGGCGCCGCCCGCGGGGAGCGGGCGGACCAGGAAGAGGTGCTCGGCGTAGATGTTGATCGAGGTGCGGCTGGTGGCCATCACCCGCAGTCCGGGGAAGTTGGTGATCAGCCAGGCGAGGCCGAGCGAGAGCGGCGCGGTGAGCAGGTCGCAGTTGTCCAGGACGAGCAGGAGTTCGCAGTCGGCGACGGCCTCGGCCACACCGTCCGCCGTCTCGGCCGCGGGCGTGCCGCCGAGGGCCTGGGAGATCCTGCTCCAGGCGGCGGACGCGGTGTCGAGGTCGGCCAGGTCGACGACGGTCACCTTGTCGTCGAAGGAAGGGGCCGCGAGGGCCGCGGCCTCCCGGGTGAGCCGGCTCTTGCCCACTCCGGCGGGCCCGGTCAGCGTGAGCAGTCGCACGGTCGGGTCGGCCAGCTTGTCGATGACCGCCGCCAGCTCCGCGTCGCGCCCGAAGCAGCGGTTTTCGGTCAGTGGTGCCACCTTCTGCGCAGGGCCTGCCGGGTGGACATCGACGTGGTGCGGTGGTTGGGCCGTGCGGTGCACAGTGCGCATCAACTTCTCCCCCAAGAAGTAGTGGTTAACCGGTGTGTGAGGCGGTGAGCAGGGCTGGTCCCCGCGGCGCCCCGATGGGCCCGCCGCGCGATCGGCTGCTGCTGGTCGTGGGAGGCCCACAGCCGGATGGCTGTCTCGGTTCCTGCCCGGAGCCCTCACGGTTTCGGCCGCGGGCTGACCATCAAGTCGGCTCGGTCCAGCTGTCCTTGATCACGGTGTGTGGTTCCTTGTGCTCCAGGTCTCCAAGGTTCACGGGCCGGGCGGTCCGGCGGCAAGGCGCCGACCGGTTCATGCCTCCTTTTGCCGTACCTGTTGACGGCGGCGGAAAGCGCCTTCCCGGGTGCTCAGGGCGCCAGTTCGTCGGGCAGGGGCATGGTGGTCAGCTTGTCCGGGTTGATGATCTGGTAGATGCGCTGGATGCGGCCGTCGGACGGCCGCAGGTCCAGCTGGGTGACCACCCAGGGCCGGTGCTCCCGGGAGAGCAGGACGGCGGGTGTGCCGTTGACCTCCAGATACCGGGTGTTGAGGCCCGGGGGGAAGGTCTTGGCGAGCGAGTCGGCCAGGCGTACGCACTTGTCGCGGCCGACGATGACGCGCAGCGCCGAGCGGTGCTTGCCGCCGCCGTCGCTCCAGAGCTGGACCTCGGGGGCGAGGATCTCCATCAGGGTGCCGAGGTCGGCGCCCAGGGCGGCGTCCAGAAAGCGTTCGGTGGCGGCGCGCACCACCTTGGAGTCGGGCTGGTAGCGGGGTCTGCGGCCCTCGACGTGCTTGCGGGCCCGGTGGGCCAGCTGGCGCACGGAGTCGCAGGTGCGGCCGAGGACGTTGGCTATCTCCGGGTAGTCGTAGCCGAAGGCCTCCCGAAGGACGAAGACCGCGCGCTCCATGGGCGAGAGGGTCTCCAGGACCACCATCATGGCGAGCGACACCGACTCGCCCCGCAGGGCGCTGTCCTCGGTCTGGTCCTCGGTGACCACGGGTTCGGGGAGCCAGGTCCCCACATAGGTCTCGCGGTTGGCCTTGGCGGCGCGCAGCGAGCGCAGGGCGCGGTTCACGGCGATCCGCACCAGATAGGCCCGGGAGTTCGCCACCTCGCCGTGGCGGGCCGACGCCCAGGACAGCCAGGTGTCCTGGAGTACGTCCTCGGTGTCGGTGACGGTGCCCAGCATGTTGTAGACGAGCCCGAAGAGCAGATTCCGGTTCTCGTCGAAGGTGGTGGTGGTCAGGGTGCTGTGCGCGTGAAGTTCCTGGTGCTCAGCGGCGGTTGACGCCGTGGATCTGCTGGTCATGACGCGGTCTCACCATCTCAATCGGATACCTCGGCGCAGATGGTCGCGGACTTCAGCGTAGGGACCACCCAAGCCATCGTGTGTGATCTGAATCACATTATCGTTCCGCGTGTCACAGTTGGAGCCGCTTCCCGACTCCTAATGTGTGTCCCGCGCCGCCCGGGCGGCGCGGGACTCGGAAAGAAGCCGTGACGAGAAGGGAGGTGAGGTATGCCGGTCCATTCCCCCGAGTCCGCCCCGCGCCACGACACGGTCCTGTCGTGCGAGGAGAGCGGCCGGTCCGGCCGGGACACCGGCGCGCCGGCGACGGTCTTCCCGCCGTTCCGCCCGCGCTCGCGTCCGCGCCCGGACCGCACTGCCCCGCCTCCGTCGCCGGTGTCCTGGTCCGTCTCCACCATGGCTGTCAACTCCCCCGGCTGCCAAGGGAGTCTGGCCAGGACATCGATCGGCGTCATGACGCTCCCGGCCGGCCACGGGCCCCCCGCCCGTCCGCCGGGGCCGGTGAGCGGCCCCCGCGAGGGTTCCGGCGAGGTGTTACGCACCCCTTGCGGGGAGACAGGTCGGATGCGACTATTTCCGTCCCTGCCTCCCGGCATGTCCCGTTCGGTGCTGCCGTGCGTTCCGGCCGGCCGTTCCCGTGGTGCGTCCGGCACCGGTCCGTGCCGCCTCCGCCGGCGACGACTCCGTACCGGGTGTTCCCCCGGCACCCGGTACGGCGAGGTGTGAATTGGCATCTTCCTGCCACCTCCCCCCTCCGGATGTTTCGGCGCTGTCCCCGCCCCGACATCGCGGAGCTCCCGGCGCGGCTCCCGCGCCGCCGGCCCGGCCCCCGGCGCTGTCCGCACACCGCCGGGGCCCGCTGCCGCACGGCTCTCCCCGCGCGTCTCCCCCGCGCTACGGAGAACGGGAGTCCAGCAGACCCAGCTCGGCCGCCTTCACCCCCGCCTGGAATCGCGAACTCGAACCGATCACGGTCATGATCTCGGCGACATGGCGCCGATAGGTGCGCACGGATATCGCGAGTCTCCGGGCGGCCACCTCGTCGGTCACTCCCGCGCGCAGCAAACCGAGAATCTTACGGGTGAGTTCCGTGCGCATATGCCCATCGAGTATTGCGCGCAGATCGGTGGCCGAGGCGCCCTGCCATATTCCGTCGAAGAATTCGAACAGCAGCCGAATGATCTCGGGCGCCCGGACGACCGAGTAGGCGGCCCCGGCCGGGGACTCGGCCGCGGTGAGGGCGACGGGCTGGTCGGCGATCACGATGAGCAGCGGGGGCAGTTGCGGCAGCACCCGCACGGGCACCGGCCGCACTCCCTGGCTCACCGCCCCCACGAGACCCGAGTCCACCATCCCCGGATTGCAGATCACCCGCACCTCGGCCGTGTCGGGCGCGGCCAGCAGCAGCCCGGGCAGCAGGGACGCGCAGGGCGCGGCGCCCGGCGCTGCGGCCATCACCACATCCAGCCGGCCCCGCGCACAGCCGGCCACCTCCAGCACCGCCCGCGCGATCTCCTCGGGCTCGCCGTTGACGGCGCTGATCTCCCGGCCGCCCGAGACGGTGTCCCGGTGCTGGGCGATCGTCTCCTCGATCATCTCCCGGATTCCGAGCAGGGCTTCCTCCAGGGTGTCCGCGGACGAGGAGCCGTCCGGTCCCTCCCTGATCGGCAGCCGCCCAATACCGCGTCCCTGTGGAACCTCCGTTGAATCCCCCGTTGTCATCTCTACCCGTCTCCGCGTTGAAGTGTCAGCCCCTCGGTCTTCCGCTGAGCCGTCCCAGCGTGCCAAAGCATACGCAGAACAGATTAAATGAAGAGTGAATTGCCCATGCCTCCGGCGGAGTTGCCGGAGCGGTTTCCCCGCGGATTCATCTGTTCCATACTTCGCCGATGGTGATCGCCGCGTCCATGAGAAGTCCGCCGTACTCCCGCCCCGGCTCCCGCGACAGACTCCGCACCGGGCCCGACAGCGAGAGGGCCGCCACGGTCCTGCCCTCGGGCCCGCGCACCGGCGTGGCCACGGTCGCGACGCCGGGGCCCCGCTCCCCGACACTCTGTGCCCAGCCGCGCCGGCGGACCTCCGCCAGGGTCGCGGCCGTGAACCGGGCGCCCTTCAGCCCCGCGTGCAGCCGCTCCGGGGACTCCCAGGCGAGCAGCGCCTGCGCCACCGAACCCGCCTTGAGCGGATACGACGAGCCGACCGGAACCCGTTCCGCCGGATGCAGTGAGGTCTCCGCGCCCGCCAGACACACCTGGTGGTCCCCGATGCGCCGGTAGAGCCGGACATCCGCCCGGGTCCGGTCCCGCAGCTCCGCCAGCAGCGGCCGGGCCACCGCCAGCATCCGGTCCCGCTGCGCCTCCGCCGCCATCTCGCCGAGCCGGGGGCCGAGGACGAAGCGCCCCTGGGCGTCGCGGCCGATCAGCCGGATGCGCTCCAGGGCCTGGGTGAGCCGGTGCGCGGTCGAGCGGGGCAGACCCGTGCTGGCCACGATGCGGTTGAGCGAGGCGGGACCGCACTCGATCGTGCTCAGCACGAGCGAGGTCTTGTCCAGCACCCCCACCCCGCTGACGTACTGAAGGGTGCCGGGGGAGGCCGAAGTGGTCACCGCACACCGTCCGGCCGGGTATCCCGGTTTCTGTCGACACCGAATGCCATCGTCGGTACACCTCGTTTCAGCGGTGACTGCACCGCTGGAGTCCCAGGGGGCCGTGACCGGGCAGCGCCATGGCGGCGCCGGGCCCGCGAGTGGGGCGGGGAGCGCCGCGAGCGGCTGTCCGGGGCTGCCCGGATGTCAGTGGGCGGAGCGGCCGCTCTCCGTTGAGCGGCCCCGCGTCTCACTCTTCGGACTTCAACAGGCCCAGCTCCACGGCGCGCACACCCGCCTGGAACCGTGAGCGCGCGCCCAGCGCCTCCATGATCTGGGCGACATGGCGCCGGTAGGTGCGCAGCGACACCCGCAGCTTCCGGGCGGCCACATCGTCGATCTGGCCGTCGCGGAGGCATTCGAGGATGCGGCGGGCGGCGTCCGAGCTGAGGCTCTGACTGTCCCAGGAGTGGCCGGCCGGGCTCATCGCGGAGCCCCAGAAGCCGGCGAACAGCAGCGCCAGGGTGCGTACCGTCGTCGGGTCCTGGACGGCCAGGAACCGGTCGCCATGACCTCCGGCGTCGTCCCGGAAGAGGGCGATCCGGCCGTCGACGATCAGGGTCTCCCGGAGCACGCAGTAGGTGACCCGGGTCTCGAACCGGTTGGAGAGACGGCCGATGAGCTGCGCCGACTGCGGTGCGCCGGCCTGGGCCGAGTGCAGCATCCGGGCCGTGAGCTGCTTCCTGGTGATGCTGTGCAGATGAGGGAGGACCGCCGGCATCAGCCGCCCGTGCGCCTGCCCGGTCAGCACCAGGCTCACACTGCGCCGCGCCTGGCCGAGGCAGGCGTCCACCTCGTCGAGCACGGCCCGCTCGTTGTGCGCCGACACGGCCGTCACCGGGCTGCCCCGGGTGCCCTGCCGGTGCAGCGACACCGTCATGTCCAGCAGGTCGCGGGCCCGTACCAGCGCCTCTTCGAGACTGTCCGCGCCCGCGCGCGATCCGGAGCGATCCGCGTCACCGCGTGGCCCCGGCGTCGTCACCCCTTGAGACTGCTCGCACTCGTATGCTGTCGACACCATTACAGATCCCCCCGGTCATGGTGCGGCGGCACACTCCTCGGCCCCCATGTCACCAGCCGGGTACGCGCACAGCGCGCCTACCCGCCTCCGCCGACGAGCGAGAAGCCTCGGATGAACGTGACGATCGACACCCCCTCGACCCCCCGCTGTCCCCAGGAAGTCCGGTCTGTCGGCCGCACCAGTAACGATTAACGCGAGACATTAGTTTGGCCCTTGAATGGGCGTCAACCACCTATGGCTGTATCAAGCATGGGTGAGGTCGCTGTGGGGTCCGTCACGGAGCGTGCCGATCCGGGCGGGTCTCTTCCCGGCCGCGCCGAGGGGCCGGTGACGGCCGCCGACCGGGGCCGTGCCGCCGTTCCGGGGCCGCCCGGGACCACCGCGCCCACCGGCCGGGAGCCCCGCGGGAGAGCCCTCCGCCGGGGCGGGGCGGGCCCGGTGGCCCTCGCGGAGCGGTGGACACGAACGGTGATACGGGACGGTTCCTCCGGTGCTCCCGCCCCTCGGGCCCGAGCCCGGGCGAAGCTTCGACTACCGGTGGGAATCATGCTCTTTCGGCCAGAAGTGCCTGTCGGGAGACCGGCAGGAAAGTGCCAGACGATCGTCACTGCGCGTGAGGGTTCAACGCGCCGCCATCATCTTCCTGCCGTGCGGACGGACTCCGGCGACCGCGGGCGCGCGGGGGGCGCGGACCCGGGGGCCGGGACTCCGGCGGAGTGCGGGAATGGGGCGAAGGCGACGTACGGCGACGTACCGCTCGGGAGCCGGATTCCGGCCCCGCGACGGGCCCGGGCGGCGATCCGGGCCTCCGTGCCTTTGTGGGAAACCACCAAGAGCGAGGGGCTGGGCCCTTGATCGCCGGGCGGGCCGGAAGCCGCCCCCCCCGGAGCCGTGCGCACCGGCCGGCCCGCGCCGCCGGCGGTCCCCAGGGAACGGCTGGATCTGATCGCTCCCACCGGCGTGGAATCGATGCCTCCGGCGGGGGGGGGGGGGGCCCCCCCCGCCCCCCCCCCCGGGGGGGGGGGGGGGGGGGCGCGGGGGGGGGGGGGGGGCGGCACGAAAAAAAAAAAAAGGAAAAAATAAGAGACAGCCGCA
>NZ_JBEOYB010000122.1:0-12543 GCF_040296845.1 Streptomyces sp. NPDC001985 | reverse complement strand
TTGGGCGTCCCCGTTCTGGCAGGTCTGGGATCTGCTGATGCTCTGGCTCGCCATGCTGCACGGCGCGAACGGGCTGCGTACCGTCATCAACGACTCGCCGAGCAGGCCAGCGTCGCCAGCACCACGGCCGCCATCACCAGCGTGGTGGCGGCCATGGCGCGTTCGTAGTCGGCCGCCCGGGCCGACGCCTCCGTGCCCAGCACACCGTGGAACACCCCGCCGGTCAGGGCCACCCCGAAGACGGCCCCGGTCTGGCGGAAGGTGGAGAACACCCCCGAGGCCGAGCCCGCGTCCCGCCGGGGAATCCCGGAGAGCGTCACATTGAGCACCGGGGTCGCGATCAGGGTCACCCCGACGCCGAACACCGCGAGCCCCGGCGCCAGCAGCGGCGCGGAGAGCCCGTCGCCCGCGGCCGTGAAGGTGACCAGCAGGGCCGCCAGACCGGCCAGCGCGAGCAGCCCGCCGCCGACGAGCACCCGCCGCCCGTGGCGTCTGGCCAGCGAGATGGCGAGGAAGGAGGCCGCCGTCGTGCCCAGCGCCCAGGGCAGCAGGCTCCGGCCGACGTGCGAGGGGCCGAATCCGTGGCCGCCCTGGAGATAGGTGACGAAGACGAAGAAGAACCCGGTCATCAGCGCGGCCAGGTTGAAGGTGGCCAGCACTCCGGCGGTGAACACCCGCCCCCGGAACAGGCTCAGGGCGATCAGCGGCAGCCCGCCGCCGCGCTCGCGCCGCCGCTGGTGCAGCACCAGCACCGCGAGCGCGGGCCCCGACGCGGCGAGCGCCGACCACGCCCACCAGGGCCAGCCGAGTTCGCGCCCGTAGGTGAGCGGGAACAGCAGCAGGACGAGGGCGACCGCGGCGAGGCCGACGCCGGCCAGGTCGAGCCGGCGCCCGTCGGGCGCGGAGGACTCGCCGAGATACAGCAGACCTCCGGCCACGGCGGCGAGACCCACGGGCACATTCACCAGGAACGCCCACCGCCAGCCCCAGCCGAAGGGGTCCGCTCCGACGAGCACCCCGCAGACCACCGGCCCCGCCACGGACGCCAGGCCGATCACTCCCGCGTACAGCCCCATCGCGGGGCCCCGGCGGGCGGGCGGCACCGCGGTCTGGAGCACGGCCAGCACCTGCGGGCCCATCATGGCGGCACAGACGCCCTGGAGCACCCGGGCCGCCACCAGCATCGGCACCGAGACCGCCGCGCCGGCCAGCACCGCGCCGGCGGTGAATCCCACCGCTCCGGCGACGAAGACCCGCCTGCGGCCGAGCAGATCGCCGAGCCGCCCGCCGGTGACCAGCAGCAGCGCGAACGGCAGGGTGTAGCCGGCCAGGACCCACTGGGCGGTGGCCGCGCCGGCGTCCAGGTCCTCCTTGAGCGCGGCGAGGGCGACATTCACCCCGGTGACGTCGAACTGGTTCATGAAGGTGGCCAGCAGCACCACGGCGACCGCGCGCAGGGGGCCCGCGGTACGCGCCCGCCGGCCGCCGCCCTCCGCGCGCGGCCCCGGTCCCACCGGCTCCTTCCTCGCCGGGGTGTCGGTGCCGCTCACGGCAGCAGCGCCACGGCCAGGGCGTTGGCGGTCAGCGCGGCGACCGCGCAACCGGTGCGCAGCCGGTGCCAGTTGCGCCAGGGCGTCCGGGGGTCGTCCCAGTCGGCCGGTATGGCGCCCGGGTCCAGCGCGTGCACCCGGCGGTTGATCGGCACATTGCCGAACTGGGAGACCAGTTGCACCCCCACCAGGCCGAGCAGCGCCACCGCGAACAGCGTCCTGGACGCCGTCCCGGGCGCCAGGAGGAGCAGCGCCAGATCGGCGGTCACCGCGCCGGTGACCACCAGCGGCATCACCGGGTGGTACCCCTCCCCCAGTCTGCGGTGGAGCTGGACGTACTGCGGCGCCGGGAGCGTCTGCACCGTGGGCAGCACGCTGACCGCCACGGCGAAGAACACACCCGCCACGATGCCGCTGCCGAGGAGCGCGGCGGTGCCGAGCAGCTCGATCACGGTCCCTCACCTCTTCTCTTGACTGTGCGTCGGATCGTCGGACGGCGGACACACCGTCGCCGGACGGTGGCGGTGCCGCCTCGAAGGAGGTTCGAGCGGGGCTCAACCACCCGTCGCAGGTCAGAACGCTCCACCCGGGCTTGAGAAACCCGCGAGGGGCGGCGGCCAGCCTGTCGGGCACCGATCACGCCCGCCGTTCGCGGCCTGAGCACAAGGAGCGCGCATGTCTGGTATCGCCGGCTGGGTCGACCATCGCCGCGATCTGACCCGCGAACGGGCCACGGTCCGCGCGATGACCGCGACCATGGCCTGCCGCGGTCCGCACGGGGAGGAGGTGTGGGCCTCCCCCCGCGCGGCGCTCGGCCACCGGCGCCAGGCGCTGGTGGACGCCGGGCGGGTGGTGGAGCCCGTCACGGTCGAGGCCGACGGACGCGCGGTGGCCACCGCGGTCCTGGACGGCGAGGTGTACAACGCCGAGGGGCTGCGCGGCGAGCTGGAGTCGCTCGGCCACCGCTTCCGCACCCGGGGCCACGCCGAACTGATCCTCGCCGCCTATCTGCGGTGGGGCGAGCGGTGCCCGGAGCGTCTGGTGGGCGTCTTCGCGTTCGCCGTGTGGGACCACCGCAGCAGCGAACTGTTCCTGGTGCGGGACCGATTGGGCAACAAGCCGCTCTTCTACCGGCCGACGGAGCACGGGGTGCTCTTCGCCTCCGAGCGGAAGGCCATCCTGGCCCACCCGCTGGTCGAGGCGGTGGTCGACCTGGACGGGCTGCGGGAGATCCTCTCGTACGCGGGCACCCCGGGCCACGGTGTCTTCCAGGGCATGCACCAGGTCCGCCCCGGCCATCTGGTGCGGGTGCGGCCGGACGGCCGGACGGCCGAGCAGCGCTACTGGGCCCTGGAGGCGGCGGAGCACACCGACGACCTGGACACCACCGTCGGTACGGTGCGCGAGCTGCTGGAGCGGGCGGTGTCCGAGCAGCTGGACGCCGAGGTGCCGCTCTGTCTGCTGCTCTCCGGCGGGCTGGACTCCAGCGGGGTGACCGCCCTGGCCGCCCGCGCGCGGCGGGAGCGCGGCGGCGCGCCGCTGCGCACCTTCACCGCCGGCTTCCACGAGGAGGGGAAGTTCCGGGCGGACGAGGTGTGGTCGTCGCCGGACGCGCCGTTCGCCCATGAGCTGGTGGAGCGGATCGGCGCCGAGCACACCGATGTGGTGCTGAGCACCGAGGATCTGCTGGACCCGGTGGTGCAGGCGAACGCGCTGCGCGCCAAGGACGTCCCCAGCCCGCTGGGCGGCATGAACACCTCGCTGTACTCGCTGTTCCGGGCCGTCGGTGAGCACGCGGACATCGCGATGCTCGGCGACGCGGCGGACGGGGTCTTCGGCGGCACCATGTGGATGTCGATCCCGCCGCTGCTCAAGGCGCCGACGTTCCCGTGGATCGCCATGGCGCGGCACGGCGGCGGGCGCCACGGGATGGGCACCGATCTGCTCGACGCCGGGCTGCTCGGCAAGCTCGATGTCCCCGGCTACTGCGCCGGGCGGTACCAGGAGTCGATGGCCCGGGTGCCGCACCCGGCGGGCCAGTCCGCCGAGGAGCGCCGGATGCGGGAGATCTGGTATCTCAACATCACGAGCTGGCTGGAGACCCTGCTGCCGCACGGCGACTCGATCGCCCAGTCGGTGGGGCTCGCGCTGCGGATGCCGTTCTGCGACCACCGGCTGGTGGACTATGTCTACAACGCGCCCTGGTCGATGAAGGGGTTCGACGGCCGGGAGAAGAGCCTGCTGCGGGCGGCGCTCGCCGATGTGCTGCCGTCGTCGATCCTCCAGCGGCGCAAGTCCCCCTACCCGGTCACCCAGGACTCCGCGTACGCGCGCGCCCTGTGCGACGGGGTGCTGCGGCTGGCGGCCGACCCGGACGCGCCGGCGGCGGCGCTGATCGACCAGGAGGCGGCCCGCGCGTTCGCCGCGTCCCCAGAGAACCTGATCAGCGGTCCGCGTGCCTGGGTGGGCCGCACCCATGCCGAGATGCTCTTCCAGCTCAACGCCTGGCTGGACGTCTACCGCGTCCGGCTGGCGCTGTGACCCGGGGCGCGCCCCGGGGGCGCGCGCTTCCCGGCCGCCCGCGCGCCCACCCCCGTACCCGCCCATGCCGCCGGCCGGGCACCCGGGACGGGCCCCGCAGCCGATGCCCGGTCCGCCCGGTCCGCCCCTTCACACCCACCACACCCACCACACCCACCACACCCCTCAGGGAGTTCTGATGTCGCTGTCGCACACCCCCGCCCCCGGCGCCGCCCCCGACGCCGATGCCGTACTGAGCCTCGGCCAGCGGTACTGGGCATCGAAGACCCTGCTCAGCGCGGTGGAGCTGGGTCTGTTCACCCTGCTGGCCCAGAAGCCGGCGACGGAGCCGGAGATCCGTGAGGAGCTGCGGCTGCACCCCCGCGCCACCCGTGACTTCCTGGACTCCCTGGTGGGTCTGGGCGTCCTGGAGCGCGACGGCGGCACCTACCGCAACAGCGCGGTCGCGGACTTCCACCTCGACGAGGGCAAGCCCGGCTGCCGGAGCGGCTTTCTGAAGATGCTGAACTGGCAGTTCGGCCTCTGGGCGGACCTCACCCAGTTGCTGCGGACCGGCGAGGCCCAGACCAGGGGCCCGCGCGACTTCGACGAGTTCTACGCGAAGCCGGAGTCGGTGCGCGGTTTCATGCACGCCATGGACGGCGCCAACGCGCTGGTGGGGCCGGCCCTCGCGCGGGCCTTCGACTGGAGCGGCAGGGCGTCGTTCATCGACATCGGCGGCGCGCGCGGCAATCTGGCCGCGGCGATCGCCTCGGTCCATCCGCATCTGCGGGGCGGCTCCTTCGATCTGCCCCCGGTGGAACCGTTCTTCGACGAGCACATCGCCCGGCTGGGTCTCGGCGACCGGCTCTCCTTCCACGCCGGTGACTTCTTCACCGGGCCCCTGCCCGAGGCCGAGGTGCTGATCTTCGGCCATGTGCTGCACGACTGGGACGACGAGAAGCGCGGTGTGCTGCTGCGCAAGGCCCATGACGCCCTGCCCGCGGGCGGCGCGGTGCTGATCTACGACGCGCTGATCGACGACGAGCGCAGGGACCCGGCGAATCTGCTGCTCAGCCTGAACATGCAGCTGGTCACCGCGGGGGGCTCGGAGTACTCCGGCGCCGACTGCCGCTCCTGGCTGGGCGCGGCCGGCTTCACCCGCTGCGAGACGGTGCCGCTCACCGACGCCGACTCGCTGATCATCGGCCACAAGGACGCCGCGTGACGGCCCGCCGCCTCCGCCTCCGCACCACCGCACCAGGAGAGGTCCCGACCGTGAGCGCTTCTTCCCCGTCCCGTCGGCGGGTGCTGGCCGGCGCGTCGCTGACCGCGGGCGGCGCCCTGCTCGGCGCCCTGTCCGGGGCACCGGCCCTCGCCGCCGCCCCGGTGCCGGGCCGTACCCGCCCGGGGGCCGGTGGTGACATCGAGGTCGTCGTGCGGCCCGACAGCGTTCTCGCCCCGTCGTACGCGGCCCCCGGAGCGGTCACCTTCACCGTCTCCACGCCCTCCGCGAAGGGCCTGTCGCTGCTGCTGATCACCCTGCGGGTGCCGCTCGCCGAGTATCTGGCCGATGTGCGGGCGATGTCCGAGGCCGAGCGGCCCGAGGACGTGGCCCGGGCGGCGGCCAAGGTGGAGGCCGACGCGGTGAACCGGGGCGGGGCGGTCCTCACCCCCGGGCGGCCCGTGTCGTTCACGGCGGTCCTGCCCCGGGGCCGGCACCATCTCATCGGCTATGCCTACAGCACCCCGGGCGCGGTCCCGGTGGCGCACCCGCTCACCGTGACCGGGCGGCCGAATCCCGTCGCTCCCCGGGTGGACGGTCTGATCGTGCAGACCCGTTCCGGGTTCTCGCTCCCGCGCGGCAGGCTGCGCGCCGAGGGCGACCATCTGGTCGTCAACCGCTCGGGGCAGCTCAACGAGGCGGTGCTGATCCCGGTGCGGTCGGGGACCACCGGCGCGGAGATCGATGCGGTCTTCGCGGCGCTGGCGTCGGGCACCCGGCCGCCCTCGATGCCGTTCACCGGCGATCCCTCGGGGCTGGCGCCGCTCTCCCCCGGCCGCGTCGCCCGGCTGCGGCCGGGCGCGCCACCGGGTGAGTATCTGCTGACGTCGTGGGTCACCAGCACGGAGACGGGCCGGCCGCGCGCCTTCGGCGGCTACCACCGGCTGGTGCGGGTGGGTCCATGAGCGGCGGGGAGTGGAAGCCGCCGCCGATGGGGGTGGCCCGGGCGGCCAACCGCGTCATCCGGCCACTGCTGGGCTCACGGCTGCACGCGCCGCTCAGCCGCCGGCTGATGCTGCTGGAGTACACCGGCCACCGCTCCGGGCGCCACTACACGGTCCCGGTGGGCTACCGCCGCTGGGGGGACGCGGGCGACGAGGTCATCGCGACGAGCATCGGCACCAGTTGGCCGGTGAGTCTGCGCGGCGGGCAGCCGGTGCGGCTGCGGCTGCGGGGCCGCTGGCACACGGCGAAACCCACCATCGTGGAGCGCCCCGACGAGGTCGCGGCGCTGCTCGGCGAACTCGCCGACCGGCAGGGCCCGGCGGCGGCTGCCGCCCTGCGGGTGGGGCTGCCCCGGGACCGCGTACCGACCCCGGAGGAACTGCTGCTGGCCGGTACGCGGGTCCGCGTCGGCCGCTTCCGCCTCACCGGCTGACGTGCCGGCGGGCGCGCCGCACCCCTTCGAGCAGCGCTTCACAGGGAATCGAGCGACACCCCGGACGATCGACGCCCGGCGGACAGACCGGCGCCCGGCGGACAGACCGGCGCCCGGCGGACCGACCGGCGCCCGGCAGGCAGGAGGAAGCAACCGTGCAGCAGAGAAAGCTCATCGTCGCCCGCATGGACCCGGCCGACAAGGAGGCGGTGGCGAGGGTGTGGGCCGAGTCCGACGCCACCGAGCTGCCCCACATGATCGGCGTGACCCGGCGCACCCTCTTCCGCTTCCACGGGCTGTACTTCCAGCTCGTGGAGTCGCGGGACGAGATCACCGAGAACCTCTACCGGGCCCGCAGCCACCCGCTGTACCAGGACATCCACGTGAAGCTCGCCCAGTACATGACGCCGTACGACCCCCAGTGGAGCGAGCCGAAGGACGCCATGGCGGAGGTCTTCTACACCTGGACGCCCGACCGCTGACGGCGTCCCGGGCCGGCACCACCGCGTGCCGGCCAGCCACCCGTGTCACCCGGGCCACCTGTGCCGGATTCCCGGCGACGAGGAGAAGAAAGTGACCCCAACCCCTGTGAGCAAGGTCAACGCCGACGAGGTCGCACCGAACCACCGGCGCGGCGGTGACGTCCGCATCCTGCTCAGCCCCCGTACCGTGCGGTCGACCTCGGGCTTCGGCGGCTCGCTGACCCTGGAGCCCGGGGAGTACGTGTGCGAGCACATCCACCCGTACTCCGAGGAGTTCGTCTATGTCGTCAGCGGACGCCTCCAGATCCGTGTCGGCACGGAGCTGATCGAGCTGGCGGAGCGGGACGCCGTCATGGTCCCGATCGGCGAGCCCCACCGGATGGTGAACATGGGCGACGAGCCGGCCCGGGTGATCTTCCATCTGGCCCCGCTGGCCCCCCGCCCGGAGCTGGGCCATGTCGATCTGGAGTTTCTGCCGGAGCGCGCCGACGAGCCGCTGCCCGGTGTCGGGGGCTCCCGATGAGCACGGTCCGCACGGCCGTCACCGGGATCGGGGTGGTGGCACCCGGCGGGGTCGGGCGCGAGGCGTTCTGGGAGCTGCTCACCGCCGGGCGCACCGCCACCCGCCGGATCAGCTTCTTCGACCCGTCCGGCTTCCGCTGCCAGGTGGCGGCCGAGGCGGACTTCGCCCCCGAGGAGCACGGGCTCGGCCCGCAGGAGATCCGGCGGATGGACCGGGCCGCCCAGATGGCCGTGGTCGCCACCCGTGAGGCACTGGCCGACGCGGGCCTGGCGCCCGGCACCCTGGAACCGGGACGCACCGCCGTCACCGTGGGCAACGCGGTCGGCTGCACCATGGGCCTGGAGCAGGAGTACCGGGTGGTCAGCGACGGCGGCCGCAAGTGGGTCGTCGACGCCGAGTACGCGGTACCGCATCTGTACGACTATCTGGCGCCCAGTTCGCTGGCGCGCGAGGTGGCCTGGGCCTCGGGCGCCGAGGGCCCGGCCTCGGTGGTCTCCTCCGGCTGCACCTCGGGCATCGACGCGATCGGCTACGCCGCCGGGCTGCTGCGCGAGGGCTCGGCGGATGTGGTGATCGCCGGTTCGACCGACGCCCCGATCTCCCCGATCACCCTGGCCTGCTTCGACGCCATCAAGGCCACCTCCACCTTCAACGACGAGCCGGAGGCGGCCTGCCGGCCCTTCGACATCAACCGCCGGGGGCTGGTGCTCGGCGAGGGCGCGGCGTTCTTCGTCCTGGAGCCGCTGGCGTCGGCCCGCCGCCGCGGCGCCCATGTGTACTGCGAGATCGCCGGCTACGCGGGCCGCGCCAACGGCTACCACATGACCGGGCTCGAACCGGACGGCCGGGAGATGGCCGAGGCGATCCGGGTGGCGCTGGACCAGGCACGGCTCACCCCGGACGCCGTCGACTATGTGAACGCCCACGGCTCCGGCACCAGGCAGAACGACCGGCACGAGACGGCCGCGGTGAAGCGGGCGCTGGGCGACCGCGCGCGCCGGGTGCCGATGAGCTCCATCAAGTCCATGGTGGGCCACTCCCTCGGGGCGATCGGCTCGATCGAGCTGGCGGCCTGCGCGCTGGCCATCGAGCACGATGTGGTGCCGCCGACGGCCAACCTCTCGGAAGCCGACCCGGAGTGCGACCTGGACTATGTGCCGGGGACGGCGCGTGACCACCGTACCGATGTGGCCCTCTCGGTCGGCAGCGGGTTCGGCGGCTTCCAGAGCGCCCTGGTGGTCGCCTCCCCCGAGGCGGCGGCGTCATGAGCGGTACGGACGGGGGCCGCCGCGCGCGGAACGTGGTCACCGGGCTGGGGGTGATGGCGCCCAACGGCCTGGACACCGAGGCCTACTGGGCGGCGACGCTGGACGGCAAGAGCGGGATCGACCGGATCACCCGGTTCGACTGCTCCTCGTACCCCGTGACGCTCGCGGGCGAGGTGACCTTCGACCCGGCGGAGCACCTGCCGAGCCGGCTGGTGGTGGAGACCTCCGCGATGAGCCATCTGGCGCTCGCGGCGGCCTCGATGGCGGTGGCGGACTCCGGGGTGGTCCCGGCCGAGCTGCCCGAGTACGAGATGGGGGTGGTGACCGCCAACGCGACCGGGGGTGTCGAGTTCGGGCAGCGGGAGCTGCAGAACCTGTGGAGCGGGGAGCCCTCCGACGTCAGCGCCTATATGTCGATCGCCTGGTTCTTCGCCGCGACCACCGGGCAGCTGTCGATCCGGCACAAGCTGCGCGGGCAGTGCGGTGTCGTGGTGAGCGAGCAGGCGGGCGGGCTGGACGCCATCGGGCACGGCCGGCGGCTGCTCGGCCAGGGCCACCGGATGGTGATGGCCGGGGGCACCGAGTCGGCGATGTCACCGGCCGGTCTGGTGGCCCAGCTCCCCGGGCACCTCAGCCGCCGCGACTCCCCGGCCCGCGCCTATCTGCCCTTCGACGCCGACGCCAACGGCTATGTGCCGGGCGAGGGCGGGGCGATCCTGATCGTCGAGGACGCGGAGAAGGCGGCCGAGCGCGGTGCGCACCGCCGCTACGGCGAGATCGCGGGGTACGCCGCCTCCTTCGACCCGCCCCCGGGCAGCGGCAGACCACCGACGCTGCGCAGGGCCATCGTGGGCGCTCTGGCGGACGCCGGTGTGCGGCCGTCCGAGGTGGACGTGGTCTTCGCCGACGCCTCGGGGGTGCCGGAGCGGGACCGGGCCGAGGCCCGCGCCCTGGGGGCCGTGTTCGGCCCGGACGGGGTCCCGGTGACGGCCCCGAAGTCGATGACCGGACGGCTGTACGCGGGAGCCGGGGCGCTGGATGTCGTGGCCGCTCTGCTCTCCATCCGGGACGGTGTCATCCCGCCCACGGTGAATGTCACGGAACCGGCCCCGGGACTCGGTCTCGATCTGGTGCTGGGCCGTCCCCGGCCGGCCCCGGTGCGCACCGCGCTGGTGCTCGCGCGCGGCCACGGGGGCTTCAACGCGGCGCTGGTGGTCCGGGCCGTACCGGACGGCCCCGCCGCGGGCTGACCCCGCCGGCGCGGGCGGCGCCGGCGGGCATCCGCAACACCCCTATCCACAGCGAACCGGAGGCAGGAATGCAGGACTTCACCGTGGACGATCTGCGGCGCGTGATGCGCGCGGCGGTGGGCGTGGACGACTCCGTCGACCTGGACAGCGCGATCGCGGACACCGATTTCACCGAGCTGGGATACGACTCGCTCGCGCTGACGGAGATCGTCAGCAAGATAGAGAAGGAGTACGGGATCGCTCTTCCCGAGCACGCGGTCCCGGAGCTGACGACCCCCGGGAAGCTCGTCGACTACGTGGGCGGTCTGCTGGCCGGGGCGGGGACGGCATGAGCGCCCGCACCGAGTGCCGGGTGCACATCGAGGCGCCCATGGACCTCGTGTGGGACATGACCAACGATCTGGAGTCCTGGCCCCGGCTCTTCACCGAGTACGAGCGGGTGGAGATCCTCGGGCGGGACGGCGACAGCGTCACCTTCCGGCTGACCACGCACCCCGACGAGGACGGCACGGTGCGGAGCTGGGTCTCGGTGCGCACCGCCGACCCGGCCACCCGTACGGTGCGCGCGCACCGGGTGGAGACCGGCCCGTTCGCGTTCATGCGCCTGTTCTGGGACTACCACGAGCGGGACGGCGGGGTGGAGCTCCGCTGGGTCCAGGAGTTCCACGTCAGGGACGAGATGCCGTTCGGTGACGAGGCGATGGCCGCGCACCTGGAGAAGAACAGCGGTGTGCAGATGGCGCACATCAAGAAGCGGATCGAGGCGGCGGCGGCAGGCCGGCGCGCAGATGTGGGGGAGAGACGATGACCGCGCTGCTCACCGGCCGGAATGTCCTGGTCACCGGAGGGACCCGGGGCATCGGGCGGGCCGTTGTGCTCACCCTGGCCCGCGCCGGGGCGAATGTCGTCACCTGCTACCGGCAGGAGGGCGAGGCCGTCGAGTCGCTGGCCCGCGAGCTGAAGGACGTCCCCGGGGACCACCATCTGATCCGCGCGGACGTCAGCAGCGCGGAGGATGTCCGGCGGCTGCTGGAGGAGGTCGGCGCCCGGCTGGGTTCGCTGGACGTGGTGGTCAACAACGCGGGTGTCATCAGCCATGTCCCCTTCGAGTCGCTGGCACAGGAGGAGTGGCACCGGGTGATCGACACCCATCTCACCGGCACCTTCCTGGTCACCCAGGCAGCGCTGCCGCTGCTGTCGGAGCGGGCCTCGGTGATCAATGTGGCCTCCCGGGTCGCGACCGTGGGCCTGCCGCAGCGCGCCCACTACACCGCCGCGAAGGCGGGTCTGATCGGGCTGACCCGCACCCTCTGCAAGGAGCTGGGCGGCCGGGGTGTCCGGGTCAACAACGTGGACCCCGGGGTCATCGAGACGGAGGAGGCGGCGAAGCTGCCGCCGGAGAAGTACCGGGCCCTCCAGGACCGCTACCGGTCGCTGACCTCGCTGGGCCGGCTCGGTTCGCCCGACGAGGTGGCGGATGTGGTGCTCTTCCTGGCGAGCGACCTCTCCCGCTATGTGACCGGTGCCTCGATCGCGGTGGACGGGGGGATCTGAGCCATGGCGGAGAGGGATCTGCCGTTCCGGGTGTTTCTGCGCTTCGAGATCAACCCGGGCATGGAGGACGGCTTCGAGGAGACCTGGCTGTCCATCGGCGATGTGATCACCGGGCATCCGGCCAACCTCGGCCAGTGGCTGATGCGGGACGCCGCGGAGAAGTCGGTGTACTACGTCATCAGCGACTGGGTGGACGAGCGGCGGTTCCGGGAGTTCGAGCACAGCGACGCCCACGTGGAGCACCGGGCGAGGCTCCATCCGTACCGCCACGGCGGTGGTATGCATCTGATGGACGGTGTGGCCCATCTGCCCGGAGCGGCGGCCCGCGCTCCGGGGGCCGGGCTGTGACCAGGAGGGCGCGGGTGCTGATCTGGCACCGGGCGCCGGTGGACGAACCGGACGCGGTGCAGCGGGCGTACGAGCGGATCAGCGGCGGGCTCGCGGGGACGCCGGGGCTGCTCGGCAATGAGCTGCTGCGCGGGGTGGACGACCCGGGGCGGCTGGTGGTGATGAGCGAGTGGGAGAGCCTGGCCGCCTTCAAGGCCTGGGAGCGGACCGCCGATCACCGGCCCGCCACCTCCGGGCTGCGGCGGTACCAGGACCGCGACCGGGACCGCTTCTTCGAGATCTACGAGGTCACGGCGGCGTTCGAGGAAGCGGGGACGCGGACGCGCTGACGACCGGCGGCCCCGGGGCGCGAGGTGCCCCGGGGCCGCCGCCGGGCCCCGGGCCG
>NZ_JBEOYB010000121.1:0-12617 GCF_040296845.1 Streptomyces sp. NPDC001985 | reverse complement strand
ACGCGGACGCCGAACGGTTCCTGCGCCAGGCCATCGAGGACTCGCGGGCGGACGGCGCGCCGGCGGTGCGCGGCGGTTACCGCGCCGGTGGCGGCAGGAAGCCCAGCCGGATGAACGAGGCGACCTGGGCGGCGAAGAGTTCGCGGTCCATCCGCGGGGGGACGACACCGCTCCCCCGCAGCGCCTCCCGGGTGCTCGTCGCGTCGAAGGCCACGCCGTCGCCGTGCGGTGTCCCCCCGCCGGCCGCCCCCGCCGGCAGCAGGGGAAGCAGCGGGAAGGCCGTGTTGGCGGCGTCGCTCTCGACGGCCCGGCGCCACTCCCCCAGCGGGACGCCCTCGATGGCGTAGCCGAGCGAGCGCAGCCACCCGACCGTCCGGGCGAGGGAGAGCCGGTGCCCGCTCGCCAGATGGAAGGTGCGGTTCGCCGCGCGGGGATCGCGGGACAGGGCGACGACGGCCGCGCTGACATAGTCCACGGGAACCAGGTCGAAGCCCTCCACCAGGTCCTCGGGGGCGCGGCCCGCCTCGACGCACCCCTTGAGCAGGAGCCAGAGGTAGTCGGAGGTCTGGCACAGACCCGTGTCGGACGCGCCCCAGATCCGCGAGGGACGGTAGACCGACACGGGCAGTCCGCGTTCCCGCGCCCGCTCCAGCAGTGTTTCGGCCGCCCACTTGCTCTGGGCGTAGCCGTTCCGCAGGCTCGCGGCCGGAGGCAGTGGCTCCGTCGGGGGTACGGGGCCGCCGCCGGGAGCGCGGCCCGAGTGGACCCCGACCGTCGAGATGTGGTGCAGGGGCACCGTGCGGTGGAGCGCCGCCAGCCGGAGCACCTCCGCCGTGCCGTGCACATTGGCGGCCCGGAGCTGCTCGTACGAGTGGGCGAGGTTCACCGCGGCGCCCGCGTGGTAGACGGCGTCGACGCGGCGGGCGAGCCGGTCGAAGGTGTCGGCGGTGAGGCCGAGCCGCTGCCGGGTCAGGTCTCCCGGCACGGCCGCGATCCGGTCCGTGAAGTCGTCGTGCCAGAGTCCGTATCCGTCGAGCGCCGCGCGCAGCCGCTTGGCGCCGGTGGGCGCGTCGCAGGCGCGGACGAGGCAGTGCACGGTGGCGTCGGTGGTACGGAGCACTTCGGCGAGCAGGAAGGTGCCGAGGAAGCCGGTGCCTCCGGTGAGCAGGACCCGCTCGGGGCTCGCCGGTGGTGTCCGGCGCGCCCCGGACGCGGGGACGATCCCGGGGGGCAGTTCGATGTCGCCGCTCAGGTCGGGCAGGGCGGGCCGGTGCGCGGTGCCGGCCAGGAGTGCGGCCATCCGCCGGACCGTCGGCGCCGCGAAGAAGGAGGCGAGGCCCAGCCGTACGCCCCACTCCTCGTGCACCCGGAGCAGCAGCCGCACCACGAGCAGGGAGTCCCCGCCGACGGAGAAGAAGTCATCGTCCACCCCGATCCGTTCCACGCCGAGGACCTCGCGCCAGATGGCCGCCATGCGGCGTTCCGGTTCGGTGGCCGGCGGGGCGGTCGCCGTTCCGGGCGCTTCCCGTCCGTCCGGAACCCGCCCGGGGGCGGAGAGCGCGGCCCGGTCCACCTTGCCGCTGGGGGTGAGGGGGAGCCGGGGCAGCGGCAGCAGCAGGGAGGGGACCAGGGCGTCGGGCAGCGACTGCCGCAGGGCGCCGCGCAGCCCTTCCGCGTCGGGGGCGTCCCGGCCGGCCGGCACGTAGTGGGCCACGAGCCGGGTGGTGCGGGCGGCGGAGACATCGGCCGTGACCACGGCGTCGGCGACTCCGGGGACGGCCTTGACCGCGGACTCGATCTCGCCGAGTTCGACCCGGTGGCCCCGGACCTTGACCTGGCCGTCGCGCCGGCCGTGGAAGACGATCGTGCCGTCGGGACGGAAGGAGCCCCGGTCGCCGCTGCGGTACAGCGTGGCGGGGCGGGAGGTGAACGGGTCCCGGACGAACTTCCGCCGGGTCAGCTCGGGCCGTTCATGGTAGCCGAGGGCGACGCTCTCACCGCCGATGCAGATCTCGCCGACCGCGCCGGGGGGCACCGGGGAGAGCTGTTCGTCGAGGATGAGGATGCGCGCGCCGGGCAGCGGGCGCCCGATGTCCGCGCGGTCCGGCCAGTGCTCGGGCGGGCCGGTGAGCCGTCCGGCGGTGACGACATGCGTCTCGGACGGGCCGTACTGGTTGTCGAGCACGGCCGCGGTGTTCACCGTGAAGAAGCGTCTGACGGCCGGGGTGAGGAAGAGCTGCTCGCCGGCGCTGATGACCTCGCGCAGGGCGGGGCAGGGCCGCCCGCCGGTGGACGCGGCGTACTCGGCGAGCTGCTGGAGGGCGACACAGGGGAGGAAGATCCGCTCGATGGCGGCGTTCTCGACCAGGGCGAGCAGCACGGCGGGATCGCGTCGCACGGCCTCGTCGACCAGGACGAGGGTGCCGCCGGCGGCCCAGGTGGCGAACAGCTCCTGGAAGGCCACATCGAAGCTCATGGGGGCGAGTTGCGCGGTTCGTCCGGTGCCGCTCCCCGTCGCGGAGGAGCGGCGGACCTGCTGGTCGACGACGGCGGCGAGCGTGCGGTGGGGCAGCACCACGCCCTTGGGCCGGCCGGTGGAGCCGGAGGTGTACACCATGTAGGCGGGGTCGTCGCGGTGGATGTCGCGCGGCAGCTCCCCGAGCGCGCGGCCGCCCCGGGCCGCCGCCGGGGCGCCGGCCCGTGCCTCGTCCAGGGGGAGCGGCCGGACACCGGCCCGGCCCGCGAGGCGGTCGTGGAGGGGGCCGCGGTCCGTGAGGACCACCTCCACCCGGCTGTCGTCGAGCATGAAGTGGAGCCGTTCCGCCGGGTAGGACGGGTCGAGGGGGACACAGCAGCCGCCCGCCTTGAGCACCGCGAGCACGGCGACCGGCAGATCGAGGGAGCGCTCCAGCAGCACCCCGATCCGGCCCCGGCCGTGTCCGTCCGCGACCAGTCTCGCGGCCACCGCGCCGGCGGCGGCGTCCAGCTCCGCGTAGGTCAGCCGCTCGCTCCCGCGGACGGCCGCCGGAGCGTCCGGGGTGCGCGCCGCCGCGCGGGCGAACGCCTCGTGCGCCAGGGGCGCGCCGGGGGTGGCGGCGGGGCCGTGGGCCCAGGTCCCGGTGACCCGTCCGCGGTCCTCGGCGGTGAGCGCGGTCAGCTCCGCCACGGCCGTGTCGGGGCGGGCCACGGCGTCCGTCAGCAGGGCGAGGAAGCGCTCGGCGAGGCGCCGGCCGGTGGCGGGGGTGAAGAGGTCCGCCGCGTACTCCAGCCGGCCCCGGTAGGTGCCGTTCTCCGGGACGAGGTGGACGAAGACGTCGAACTTCGCCGTTCCGTTGTGCGGGTACAGGCGCTCGGCGCGCACCCCGGGCAGCGAGAGTCCCGGGGCCTGGCCGTCGTCCACGGTCAGAACGACCTGGAAGAGCGACATCCGGGCGCGGCTGGGGCGCACCCCGGCCAGGGCCACGAGCCGGGTGTACGGCATCTGGCTGTGCGCCGTGACCGCGCGGACGGTGGCGCGTGTCCGGGCGACCAGCTCCCGGAAGGACCGCTCCGGTTCCAGGCGCAGCCGCAGCGGCAGGGCTTCGGCGAGGCAGGCGACCATGGATTCGGTGGCGAGACCGGCGCGCCGGGAGACCGGGGCGCCGAGGACGATGTCGCGCTGTTCGCCGTGGCGGCCGATGAGCGCGGTGAGGGCCGCGGCGCAGACCACGAACGGGGTGGCCCTGAGCTGGTGGCAGAGCCGGCGCAGCCGGGTGGCGAGCTCCCGGTCCACGGTGAATCCGGTCACCGCGCCCCGGTGGCCGAGCAGTTCCGGGCGTGGCCGGTCGAGCGGGAAGGTGGACTCCAGGGGGATGCCGGCCAGGGTCTCCCGCCAGTGGGCGACGGTGTCGGCCCCGGGTTCCCGCTCCCGTTGCGCGCGGGCGTACGGGCCGAGGTGGAGGGGCAGCCCGGGCAGCGCGGGTCCGGGCTCCCCCCGTGCCTGTCGGTACAGGGCGCTGAATTCCTCGTCGAGCAGATGCAGGGACCAGCCGTCGACGACCGCGTGGTGCAGGGCGACGGCCAGCACCGCCGCGCCGTCGCCCGGTTCGATGAGGGTGGCGCGGAGCAGGGGCGGCTCGTCCAGCGGCAGCGGGCCCGAGACGGCCTCGCGGACGGCGGCGTCCAGGCCGCCGGGCGTCACCCGTCGTCTGACGAGCGGTACCGGCAGCGGCGGCAGCACCTCCTGCCGGGGCTGCCCGTCCACCAGCCGCAGCCGGCTCCGCAGGGACTCGTGCCGCCGGACGATCCCGGTGAGCGCCGCTTCGACGGCGGAGACGTCCACGGCGCCGTGGAGCCGGTGGGTCCAGGACTCCACGTAACGGGAGACGCCCTCCCCCAGCGCGTCGTCGAGCCAGATCGCCTCCTGCTCGTACGACATCGGATGGCTCACCGGCGCGGGGCCGTCGCCGGCGGGGTGGCCGATCGCCATGGGCTGCTCCTGTCTCATCGGAGTGCGGCGGGGTCGAGGGGGGTGGCGAGCAGCGCCGTCAGGGCGGCGTGGTCCACCTTGCCGTTGGGGGTGAGCGGGAAGGCGGGCTGCCGGGAGAGGCGATGGGGTACGAGGTAGGGGGGCAGGGCCGCCGCCAGTTCGCGCCGGAGGTCCGCCGGAGAAAGGTCCCGGTGGCCGGGGGTGCCAGGGGGTTCGGTCGTGTAGAACAGGGCCAGTCGCACGGTGCCGTCCGTTCCGTCGCGCTGGGCCGTGACGACACACGCCCGTACGCCGGGGACGGCGCGGCCCGCCTCCTCGATCTCCTGGGGCTCCACGCGGTGCCCGGCCACCTTCACCTGTCGGTCGCCCCGGCCGCGGAAGTGGAGGACGCCGTCGCCGTCCACCGCGCCGAGGTCGCCGGTGCGGTAGATCCTGGTCGGGGTGCCCGCGACACGGACGTTGGGGAACTTCTCGGCGGTGAGCCGGGGATCTCCCAGGTACTCGCGGGCCAGCCCCTCCCCCGATACGCAGATCTCGCCGACGGTTCCGGGCGCGACGGGGTCGTCGCCGGACAGGATGTGTATCCCGGTGCGGGAGACGGGGGTGCCCAGGGGGACTCCGCCGGGTGCGGCGCACTCCGCGTCGCCGACGGGCCCGGTGGTGGCGAAGACACAGCTCTCCACCGGTCCGTAGCAGTTGGTCAGGGTCAGCCCGGGGTGTGCCTCCCGGCAGAGGCGGGCGTGCCGGACGGACATGCGCTCACCCCCCGTGAGCACTGTGCGCAGCCCGCTGAAGCAGTCGAGGTCCTCCTCGACCAGCAGGTTGAACAGGGCGGTGGTCAGGAAGACGGTGTCGACCCCCGACCCGCGCACGAGGGAGCGCAGGGTGCCGGGCATCAGCCGGTCGCCCCCGGCCATCACACAGCGGCCCCCGGTCATCAGCGGTCCCCAGACCTCCAGGGAGAAGGCGTCCCAGGCGACGGGCGCGGCCTGGAGCATGGCCCGCCGGGGGCCGGTCCAGGTCGCGGCGTCGGGGGCGAGCCGGGTGGTGGCGCGGTGCGGGGAGACGACGGCCTTGGGGACGCCCGACGTTCCCGAGGTGAAGAACACCGCCGCGGGATCGTCACCGCTGATTCCCTGCGCGGGCGCGGGAGAGCCGCCGGGCGCGGTCCACGGCGGCGCCCCGGCGGGGGGAGCCCAGAGGGGGACGGGGTGGCCGGGCGGGGGTTCCCGGGTGATGAACAGCGGCGGTTTCAGCGTCTCCAGGACGGTACGGACCCGCCGGGGCGGCCAACGGTGGTCCAGCGCCGCGTATCCGGCTCCGCACCGGAGCACGGCGAGCAGTACCGCGACCAGGCGCGCCGACCGGGGCAGGGCGACCGGCACCAGGGTGCCGGGGCCGACGCCGAGGGCGCTCAGCCGGGTCGCGCAGAAGGCGGCGGCGGAGTCGAGTTCCGCGTAGGTCATGCTCTCGTGGCCCGCGACGACGGCGAGGGCGCCGGGGGTGGCCGAGGTCTGCCGGGCCACCGCCTCGTGGATGAGGACCGGTGTGCTCATCGCGCCGTCACCGCCGCCACCGCCGCCAGGACGATCTCCGCGAACTCGCCCAGGCTGTCGCTGTCCAGCAGGCTCTCCGGGGCGATCGCCACCCCGGTCTCCCGCTCAATGCGCAGACACACCCGCATCGCCTGGAGGGAGGTGCCGCCGAAGGCGTGGAAACTCTGCCCCGCCGACACCGGCCCGGCGCGCAGGACTGTCCCGACGATGCCGATCACCCGGGCCGTGGCCGGCTCCAGCGGCCCGGGCTCATCGGACAACGTTTTCCCGGACAGTGTCTCCCGCGACACCCGTTCCCTGGACGTCACTTCCCCGGATACCGGCGCAGCCACCGCTTCACTCCTTCTGTGCGTTCGTGTCCGTGTGCGGCACGGCCCCGTTGAGGTCGGTTTCCCCGCGTGCCGCTTCCCAGAGATGCACGGTCGTGCCCCCGCGCCCGTTCATCGGGTGCCGCCCGCTTCCACCGCCGCACGCGACCGGGGAGGGGCACCGGGTGGGAGAATGGCGGTCACGGAACGGCGACCAGGGGGGCGCGTTGCAACGGTACGACCGGCTCAAGGAGATCCAGCGGATGGACCCCGAGCGGGACTTCCACGCGATGTACCGGCTCATCGCCGCGTACGAGTTCCCGTGGGATTTCAGCCGCGCCCTGGAGTTCGCCCTGTTCCGTACCTACGCGGTGCCCAGTATCGGGTCGCTGCTGTTCCGTACGGCGGAGTTCACCGAGCGGCCCCAGAAGCGGTACGACGACACCGTGCTGTTGCTGGACGCGGTGGTGGAGCACGGTTTCGGCGCCGAACAGGGGCGGACGGCGATCCGCCGGATCAATGGGATGCACCGGAGTTACGACATCGGCGACGGCGACATGCGGTATGTGCTGTCCACCTTCGTCGTGATGCCCAAGCGCTGGATCGACGCGTACGGCTGGCGCCGGCTCACCGGCCACGAGCTGCGGGCCTGTGTCGCGTACTACCGGCACCTGGGCCGGCACCTGGGGATCGTGGACATCCCGGAGACCTTCGCGGAGTTCGAGGCGTGTCTCGACGCGTACGAGTCGGAGCACTTCGGCTGGGACGAGGGCGGTCGCGCGGTCGCCGACGCCACGCTGGGGCTGATGGCCTCGTGGTACCCGCGGGCCCTGGCGCCGGGGGTGCGGGCGGCCGGCATCGCGCTGCTCGACGAACCCCTGCGGGAGGCGTTCCGCTTCCCGGCGCCGCCGGCGCCGCTGCGCGGGGCGGTCGAGCGGGCGCTGCGGCTGCGCGGCCGGGCGGTCCGGCTGCTCCCGCCCCGGCGGGCACCGCACTTCGGGCGGCAGAACCCGGAGATCAAGGGGTACCGCCGGGGCTACCGGCCGGCGGACCTGGGGACGCGTCCGGTGCCCGGCATCGGGGCCTGCCCGGTGCCGCACGGCCAGGGGAAGCAGGACGGTCCCCGGGACCGGGCCCCCGAGCCGGGGTCCGGGGGCGGGCGGGAGTAGGGACGGGAGCGGGCCGGCCCGTACGCGCACCGCTTCCCGGCCCCCTGGCCCTGGCCGGGCCCTTGGGCGCCGGGCAGGGCCAGGGAGGGGCCGGCCGGGGTGCCGGGGGCGCCGGGTCTCACGGGCCGGCCGGGGTGCCGGGTCTCAGGGGGTGGCCAGGGTGCCGGGCGGGAGTGCGAGTTCGGTCTCCGCGGTGGTACGGGCCAGGTCGGCGATGGGTGCGGTACGGGCGTCGGCGCTGGTGTTGATGTAGGCGCTGGTCCCGTCGATCGCGACGAGGATGCGTACCGCCGCCGTCCACGGGTTCGCGCAGCGGAAGGACTGTGTCCGCGTGCCCTCGGCGATGAGCCGCTCGATGCGGCGGCACCAGAGCTGCTCCTGGTCGACGACGTGGTCACGGAGCGCGGGCCGGTAGCGCGACAGGTGCCGCGCGTTCAGCCAGAGCTTGCTGACGTTGTCGAACTCGGTGCTCGCGATGAGGGTGAAGAAGCGCCGGAGCGTGCTCAGCGGGGTCTCGTGCCCGGGGCCTCGCGGCTCCTCCGGGAGGAGGCCGTCGAGCTCGGCCAGGGTGGCGCTGGTGAAGGCTTCCGCGACCAGGGTGTCGGCGACGGGAAAGTAGTGGCTGACCAGGCCGGGCCGGACACCGAGCTGGTCGGCGACCCGCCGCAGCGTGATGCACTCCAGTCCTTCGGCGAGCCCTGTCCGCGCGGCGGCGCGGATGATCTCGTGGCGGCGCTCGGTCGGCGCCTTGCGGGTTCGGGGGCCGGAATCCCTTGACGTCATGGAGCGAATGCTATTGAGTGAGTGACCAATCGGCAATTGGTCAGACAGCCAATAACGTCGGGATTCGAGAAACCGCAGCTCAGGGGCGATATTCCGCCCCCAGCGGCGCGGGAGTGGTCACCGCCACTCCCGGGAGAACCCGCGCCTGGGGCGCACCTGCGCCGGCCTTCCGGGCCGGCGGCACAGGCACAGCCCGCGCACACGGAACAGCGCGCAGCACCGCACAGGAGACCATCGTGGACGACACTCGCACCGATGCCGGCGAACTCGCCGGGTACGGATACCAGCAGGAGCTGAAACGGACCCTCTCCGCGTGGGCGGTGTTCGCCATCGGATTCGCGACGATCTCACCCGTCGTCGGGGTCTACGCCGTCGTCCAGCTCGGCTTCGTCTTCGCGGGCCCCGCGTGGATCTGGGCGGTCGTGGTGGCCTTCCTCGGGCAGCTGACGGTCGCCGTGGTCTACGCGGAGCTGTCGTCCCAGTTCCCGATCACAGGCGGCGTCTACCAGTGGGTGCGCCGGCTGGGCGGACCCCGGATCGGCTGGCTGGTCGGCTGGATCTACCTCGCGTCGGCCGTGGCGTCCCTCACCACCGTGGCCTACCTGGGCGCGACCTGGCTGCACATGCTCTTCGGCGACGGCACGCTGTCGGCGGGCGCCCATGTGCTCCTGGGGGTGGTCTTCGTCGCGGTGGCCCTCGGGATCAACCTCCTGGGCGTCAATCCGGTGAAGCACTTCCTCAACGCCGGGATCATCGCCGAGGGCGTCGCCTCCATCGCGGTGAGTGTGTTCCTGCTGGTCTTCGTGCACAACAACGGCTTCGGCATCCTCTTCGAGACACTGGGCGCCGAGTCGGTCTCCGGCGGATCGGCACTGGCGGGCTTTCTGACCGCTCTCGCGGTCGCCGGCTGGGCCTTCCTGGGCTTCGACGCGACCACCCAGGTGGCCGAGGAGACCGAGCACCCCCGGCGCAGCGTCCCCCGGGCCCTGCTGCGGGCGTACCTCTTCGTCGCCTTCACGGTCCTGCTGACCGGGCTCGCGGTGACCCTCGCGCTGCGGAACCCCGAGGACGCCGTCTCCGGCGAACTCGCCGACCCGGTCTTCACCGCCGTGACCCAGGGCCTGGGCGGATGGAGCGAGAAGCCCTTCGTCCTCCTCATCCTGATCGCGTTCTTCGCCTGCGCCATCTCGATCCAGACGTACATCGGGCGCGCCGTCTACTCCTTCGCCCGCGACCGCCAGCTCCCCTTCTCCTCGAAGCTCGCCACCGTCGGGCCGCGCCAGATCCCGTATGTCTCGCTCATCGTGACGGCCGGGCTCGCCAGCCTCGGACTCCTGCTCGGGCTGAACGGCAACGCCGCCGCGACACTGATCGCCTTCGGCTCCGGCGGTTTCTACTTCATCTTCCTGGCCGTGGCGGTCGTGGCGCTGGTCGCCAGGCTGACCGGCCGGTGGAAGCCCGCCGCGGGACTGCTCAGACTGGGCCGGGCCGGCCTGGTGATCAATGTCCTGGCCGTGGTGTGGCTGCTCTTCGAGGCCGTCAACATCGCCTGGCCCCGGGTCGAGCTGGCCCCGGCCGACGGCAGCTGGGTGCAGGTCTGGGCCGTGATCCTGGTCTTCTCGGTCCTCTTCGCCGCCGGTCTGCTCTATGTCCTGATCGCCAGGCCCCACACCAGGCTCCCCGCCGCCGCGGCCGCCGAACCCACCGCCCCGACCACCGAAGAGGTGAAGGCACCGTGATGCCGTCGAAGCTCTCCCCCGCCGTCGTCTTCGACCCCGAGTCGGGGCTGACCTCACGCGAGGTGTCGCTCCGGCCCGCCGGACCGGGCGAGGTCGAGATCGATGTCCGCGCGGCGGGCGTGTGCCACTCGGATCTGCATGTCGTGACGGGCGACTGGCCGAGCGACCGCCCGCTGGTCCTCGGGCACGAGGCCGCCGGAGTGGTGACCTCGGTCGGGACCGGCGTCACCTCGCTGAAGGCCGGTGACCACGTCGTCCTCTCCTGGTTCGCGCCCTGCCGCCGCTGCCGCAAATGCGTGGCCGGGACGGCGTGGCTGTGCACCGGCACCAGGGCCGTCGCCAATATGCTCCCCGACGGCACCACCGCCTTCGCCGACGACCGGGGCGAGCCGGTGTGGCCCTACCTCGGTCTGGGGGCCTTCACGGAGCGGCTGGTCGTGCCGGAGGTGGCCGCGGTGAAGGTCCCGGACGAGCTGCCGTTCAGTATCGGCGCCCTTCTCGGCTGCGCCGTCACGACCGGAATCGGCGCCGTCGTGAACACGGCGGGTGTCCGCCCCGGCGAGTCCGCGGTGGTCATCGGCACGGGCGGGGTCGGACTCTCCGTCGTGATGGGCCTCCGGCTGGTCGGAGCCGATCCCGTCATCGCCGTCGACCTCTCGGCCGACCGCCTCGCCACGGCACGGCGGTTCGGCGCCACCCACACCCTCGACGGTGCCGCGACCGATGTCGCCGCCTGGTGCCAGGACGAGTTCGGCGGGGTGGACTACGCCTTCGAGGCGATCGGCAGTCCCAAGGTCATCGGCACCCTCCCGGCCATGCTCACCTCGGGCGGCGCGGCGGTCCTGGTGGGCATGGCGGCGACCGGCGCGACGGCCGCGTTCGACCCGTTCGACCTCGCCGACCAGGGCAAGCGCATCCTCGGCTGCAACTACGGCTCCAGCATCGGGGAGATCGACATCCCCAAGCTGGCCCGTCTCTACCTGGCCGGCCGGCTGCCCCTGGACGACCTGGTCGGGCGCACCCGTCCCCTGAGCGAGGCGGCGGCCGCCTTCGACGACCTCCGGTCGAACACCGGCGGCCGGACGATTCTCGAACCGTGAGGTTTCCCCCCACCCGGCGCGCGGCAGACGCACCCATACGCCCACACTCAGGGCAGACGGTTGCCGCGACCGTCCCCAACCCGTTCCAGGAGGCATGATGTACGCCGTCACCGACCCGACCACCGGTGAGGTCACCGCTACCTACCCGACCGCCACGGACGCCGAGGTGGCGGCGGCCGTCGACGCCGCCCACGCGGCCACCGCCTGGGGGCGGGCCGGCTCCGTGGCCGAGCGCGCCGCGCTGCTGCGGCGCCTCGGCGAGCTGCACACCGAGCACCGGGCCGAGCTGGCCGCGAGCATCGTCCTCGAAATGGGCAAGCCGCTCCCGGAGGCCGAGGGCGAGATCGACTTCTGCGCCGACATCTACCGGTACTACGCCGACCACGCCGAGGGGTTCCTCGCGGACGAACCGCTCGATCTGCTCTCCGGTCCCGGCACCGCCGTCCTCCGGCGCAGCCCGGTGGGCGTGCTCCTGGGCATCATGCCCTGGAACTTCCCGGCCTACCAGGTCGCCCGCTTCGCCGCCCCGAACCTCGCTCTCGGCAACACCCTTGTACTCAAGCACGCGCCGCAGTGCCCGGGCACCGCCGCGCTGCTGGAGAAGCTGTTCGCCGAGGCCGGTTTCCCCACCGGGGCCTATGTCAACGTGTACGCCACCCATGAGCAGATCGCGGAGATCATCGCCGACCCCCGTGTCCAGGGGGTCTCCCTCACGGGCTCCGAGCGGGCCGGCGCGGCCGTCGCGGAGATCGCCGGGCGGCACCTCAAGAAGGTCGTCCTCGAACTCGGCGGCTCCGACCCCTTCGTCGTCCTGTCCACCGACGACCTTGACGCGGTCGTGGACTCCGCCGTCGCCGCCCGCCTCGACAACACCGGACAGGCCTGCAACGCCGCCAAGCGGTTCGTGGTGGTCGACCGTCTCCACGACGAGTTCGTCGAGCGGTTCACCGCGAGGCTGCTCGCGGGCGAGACCGGCGCACCGCTGTCGTCGGCCGCCGCCGCCGAGAACCTGGGCCGCCAGGTCGAGGCGGCCGTCGCCCAGGGCGCCACCCTGCACAGCACCGGCGAGCGGCGCGGCGCGTACTTCCCGGCCGGGGTCCTGACCGGTCTCACCACCGAGCACCCGGCGGCCCGGGAGGAACTGTTCGGGCCGGTGGCCATGGTCTTCCGCGCCTCCGGCGAGGAGGACGCGGTGCGGATCGCCAACGACACCCCCTACGGGCTCGGCTCGTACGTCTTCACCACCGACCCGGCCCAGGCCGAGCGGGTCGCCGACCGGATCGACGCCGGCATGGTCTTCGTCAACGGCGTCGGTGCCGAGGGCGCCGAACTCCCCTTCGGCGGGGTCAAGCGCTCCGGTTTCGGCCGCGAGCTGGGCCGGCCCGGGATCGAGGAGTTCGTCAACAAGAAGCTCATCCGGACCGTCGGCTGACCGAGGGCGCGCGGTGCGCCCGGGGGGGGGGGGGGGGGGGGCCCGCCGCCCCCCCCGGCCCG